>JAIINY010000254.1:0-4360 GCA_022741625.1 Prevotella sp.
GTTCTACAGCCCAGATTGGCAAGTTCGTATTGCTTGGTACCAATTGGGATGAGCATGCGCATTCTTTGCGTATCCGCTTCAAGATTGTTCAGTAAAATAAGCAGCAATGGAGTAGTAGCTATTGCTGCTTTTTCTTTTATAATTACTGCTTTCTTCTTTCCTTTTCTTTCGTGCACATAAAAGTTTTTTCTTGAAAAAAGTCTCAAAGTCTCATTATTTGTGGCTAAAACCGATGTATGTGATTGGTATATAATGGTTTATAAAAATGAGACTTTTCTGTTTATTTTACAAAGAAGTATCATAGAAGTATCATAATTTCAATAGAAGTATCATAAAATTCAGGTAAGTTGCTTGCAAAAAAGCCTTTTTGAGGATTTATGTCTAGAAATACAGGCACAAAAACTAAGGTCTAGTATTTCAGTTTTATAGAATTGATAATGTCTACTATTTCCGTTTTATAAAATTGATAGTGTCTACCTTTCTAGTTTATAAAGTATGCCAATATTAACTAGGAATAAGATGGAAAACACAGACAACTGTAGTTAGGAATAAGCACATAGGTTGGTCTCTTAGTGCCCCTCACACGGGCACTAAGGGATCAAGTGACGGGTATCGATAGACCAAGTGTTGGGTACTCATTGCCCGTACTGCGGGCATTGGATGCCCATTTCATGGGGTGATTTTTGGGCACTATTTTGAGCAAGCAAATTGTAGTTTTTCTATATTTAGTTGACTATAATTTCGTGTTTTTTTATGATGCATCATGGTGATTTAATGATACTTCTATGGAATTCATGATACTTCTATGATACTTCTTTGTAAATATATTTGGAAGTATCATTTTGTAATTCATTATGTATCAGTGATATATTTGCAAATAATGATACTTTGAGACTTTTTTCAAGAAAAAATATTTATGTGCGAGTATAAAGGAATGGGTGAATTTGCATCATTTGTAAGCGACTCTCACCCAGAAAGAGGTTGCCGAGCTTACTGGGCTTGGCTTGACCACCATCCACAAGTTTGAGAATGGTACAGTGGGCAATCTTTCGCTTTCCACTTTTCTCCTCTTGCTGAAGGTGGTGGGTCAGATTGATGCCATCAATGATGTGCTTCCAGAACTTCCTCCATCACCTTATCTGATGAGAAAGGATGAGAAGAAAGCGCAGAGAATACGTCATACAAAACGATGATAGATGGATCAGTTCCATAGAGTCAGCGATAAATGCTCATCTCGTATCATGGGGATTGGAGGATAAAGACAACAGTTCTGCTTCTTTTGAGATAGATGGCAAAAGTTGTACTGATGTTCGCATAGAGCAGGCTTACAAAGGCAACTTCCATTTGTATGCAAGCATAGATGGGCGAGACTGTAAGTTTATTATCGGAAAGAATAAGCCCGAATATGCTACGATTCAAGAGACGGGATTGTCGAATCTTCCGGAGTCGATGCTTAGAGATTTGGTTGCGAAATATCTGCTGAGATAGAAGAAAAGTGATTAAAAATAGAAAAAAGGAAAGAAAAGTGAGGCTTATATGCAAATTTTCCCCCAAAACTTGTGGCTATGTCGGGAAAGTTTTGTAATTTTGAAGCGGATTTGGTGTATGCCATCTCCAAGACATATTAGAATATAAAGAGGCGTTATGCTTATCTTGTAACTTTGGAAACCTGAGAAATTTTCAAAAAGAGATACAATGATAGCATAGTGGTTCTCACGCATAGCGTGGGCTACTATTACTATATCTGTATCTCAGGGTTTTCTCAGGACCTCCAAAGTTAGGTGTGGTATATGTAGACCACGCTTCTTGTATATGAAAGTTTAACTAATAAATAATGAGATTATGAAAGTAATTTTAAAGAAAGCCGTTGTGGTTGTTACCATAGGAATGATGGCAATGCTACAGTCTTGTTCTAGTAATGACGACCTGGATGGTTACACTCCTACTAACTTTAATGTAGGTGGTAAGGTAGAAAAAGGTCCTTTTGTTAGAGGTACAGCCATCCAAATGCAGCCTTTAGATGCTGACCTAGATGAAACTGGTGAGTCTTTTACTTCTACGATTACAGATAATGAGGGTACTTTTACTTTTGGATCTAAATTGTTAAAGTCTCCCTATGTAAAACTGTCTGCTTCTGGATATTATTTTAATGAAGTAACTGGCGAACTTTCTAAAGGAACCTTGGCTTTAAATGCTGTTGCTAATCTTCAAAATGCAGCTGATGTGAATTTGAATATTCTTTCACATCTTAAGTATCAGAGAGTTATGGATTTGGTAGCTAAGGATGGTAAGTCGTTTAAGGAAGCCAACAATCAGGCACAAGAAGAAGTCCTCAAGACTTTTGGTCTCGAAAAGTATGCCAAGACTGATGTTAATCATTTCTCCATTACTTCTGGTACTGATGAAGCTGCTGCTCTTATTGCCGTGTCATCTTTAATACTGTACAATCGTTCTGAAGCACAAATTACTGAGTATTTATCTCAACTTTCAGAAGAGTTTGCTGAGGATGGTAATTTCTCAGAAACTACCAAGCTTCAAATTCGTAAAGATATGTTCTCTTTGGAAAGCAAATTGCCTCAAATAGCAGAGAATATCAAAAAACGCTATCAAGAGATGGGTAAAGAGGTTGCCGTTAAGAATCTCATCTATTATTTCGATTGGGATGGAGATGGAACCGCAGGAAATGAAATTGCGCCTGAAAATCATCCTGTCAGTTTGGAAACAAATAATATCAATGTACCTATGGAAGGTGGAAGCTATGAGGTAAAGGTAAATACAACTGTACCTGTTTACTTAGAGCGACCAAGTATTCCTAGTGATGATAAATACGATAATTTGACTTCTGTTCCTGGAATGGGAATTTATGAGACCGGAAGTGGAAGTGAACCTTGTATCAACTATACTAAAGAATTGAATAATAATATCTTAAAGGTGGTTGTAAAGGCTGCCTCTTTTAGAAAGGAACAAGCAGTTTCAATTCCTTTATATGATGGTATGGGTAATGTAGTGGCTAGTTTGAACTTAACTCAGCAAGCTAATCCTAATGCAGGAATCATAGTGCCTCGACTCGGAAGTGATGGTATCAGTTGTGTTTTTGGATTTATGGAGAGCTTGGCAAATGCTGTAACCCTTGAGGCTCAGATGAATTATCGTTATACAAAGATAATAAATGATCCTAGTTTTGTTGCTCCTATTCGTAGCAGTGAATCGAATATCCATGATTGTTGGATAAACTCATACCAAGCGCTGAATAGAATTGCAAGTTTGTATAGAGCAGATGCCATGTATAGGGCAGTATATTCTCCTTATCTGAATGTTTATCGAGATTTGTGCTACTATCAAATGTTGATTTGGTGGGGTGGTGTAGTTGTGATGCCTAATGCAGGTTTTGGAAGTTATGCAGATCCTTCAAGAACATCCGAATCTAGTATTCTACAAATGCTGGAAGAAGAACTGGTAGAAGCAATAAGAAATTTGGATGAAAAGAAATGTGTAGCTTTTGCAACCAACGCCAATGATGCTCTGTTCGTATCGAAGGATGTAGCTCGTATTCTTTTGGCGAAAGTATATATGTACCAGCAAAAATGGGCTGCAGCTAGTGATTTACTCCAAAAAGTTGTTGACAAAAATATATACTCTATGGAAAAAGTTCCAACAAAATATACATCTGAAAGCAAAGATTTGATATTGGCTTTGATGTTTGGCATTGGGTCAAGAGCCTCTAGGGTAAATGTAGATGGAAGTCCTGAAGAGGTAGTACCTATCATGACTACTACAGATGTCAAGCTTTTATATGCTGAATGCCAAATTCACTTGGGTAACAATGCAAAGGCTTCAAAATATATTTCAGAAGTGGGTAATATAAATGGTATTTCCGGAACAAATGTTTCAGTTGAGGGAATTAAGCAACTGAGGAAGTCTCTTAAATTGCAAGACTATTTTGCTTTCTTGAAAAGGAATGGTTTGGCGATGAAAGAACTCGGATTAGAAAAATATCAGTTGCTTTTACCTATTCCTCAAAATGGAATAGATATGAATCCAAATTTGACTCAAAACCCAGGGTATTGATATACAAAAATAGGGAGCGTTGATATTTCATAACGTTCCCTATTTTCTTGAAATAGACTCTGGTAGTCTAGTCTGTAAAGTCTTATTTTATGATAACAATTAGCCCTAAGGCTCTGATAATTGGCCACAAAGATAATATTTTTATTTGAATACCGTAAAGGATTTTAGATAAAAATATGCTTGAACTAGGGCGGTAACTCGATTTTTAAGGCCGTTACCGCCCCGTTTCAAGCATGTTTTGTTGAATTGCGGTTCTATTTTTGCAGTGATATATTGTTAATAATCAGAAAAA
>JAIINY010000255.1:0-4353 GCA_022741625.1 Prevotella sp.
ATTTTTTATTTTTAACATCTCTTGAATCGCCTTTAAATAAAGGCGGTTCAGAGGGTGTATGGAAATATAGATGGTTACACGATGATGAGTTCGAGAATACTCTTACAGAAGAGGAGAAGCATTGGCCCAAGCGCAAGGAGGAGATTACCGAGCGCTTTGCGATTCCGGTACATCTGCTGAAGAGTTACAAGGATCACGATGTGCATTTGGATGTTGACACATTCTTGCAGGTAAAGAAGTGGGTGAAGTCGTATCTTCCTCATTATTTTGCGGGATCTGAGTACAAGAAGCTCTCTGAGTCAGATCAGGCTGCTTTGCTGGCAGAGGCAGAGAAGGAGTTGAATCTCATTCTGAACCGCCTGTTGGATTAACGGAGATTCATCCCGCAGATTTGGATGGATGTAGGGTAAGTGAAGTGTACCCTATATATCCGGAAAACCAGTATTTTCAAGTGTTAAAAACGCAAAGTAACTATCTGTAATTCCTTTCTTTACATCTTTTGCACGTGCTGTCTATACAAAGTTACAGGTAAATAGGGTACACGCAGATAATAAGTTCCGATGAAGAAGGTGAAATCTGTGGGATCTCTTCAGAGAGCAGATACATAAAAAAATCATTTTCAAAACTAGTTTTACTCAATCAATATCCAGGTAAGAATACCCTCAAAGCGATTATGAATAAGGTGGCGCCGATGGGCGAGAGAAATGATTTTCGTACACGGATTTCACGGATTCTTTAGACCTGTTCTGTCTTTTTTCTTCTTTTGCTTGGTCGTTTCAATAAAAAAGTGTATTTTTGCAGCCATAAAAATGTTTTTTTAGTGAATACAATCAGAAAAAGTATATGAAGGAATATATTACCATACACAATGTTGGACCGCTTCGCCATATTGAACAGTTGGAGATACTGCCTCTTACAGTTCTTATAGGTGAGTCTGCCATCGGAAAAAGTACACTGATGAAGGTACTTGTCCTGATGCGCTATCTATATAAGCTAGCTAATATTCGATCTTTTTTAAAACATTCGAAAATAACAAACTCTCCTTTCATAATACGCTTCGAGTCTTTGCTAAAGACAACTAATCTTGTGGCTTTCTTTCAGAGTAATTCATATATACGATATGAGGTGCATGCAGATTCTGGTAATGTGTATAGCATAGAGTATGGCAATTCCAAGATCAAGCGTACGCTCTTGCCAAAGATAAGTGAAGAAGATTTGACCTTTTGGAAAGAGTCTTTTGTCTCGGAGAATAGAAATGTCATCCCTTCATGGTCGGCTAATGCCTTGACGAATAAAAATGCGTCGTTGGGATTTTATTTTCATGAGACTATGAATGACTTTGCCCAGGCGGTGAAGGATGACAAGGAATATGATCTCTCTTATTTGGGACTCAAACTTTCCGTGAAACATCCTAAGGGGCGTCCTGTGAAGTTAACTGTTATGCCTGTTGACGATGCCTATGCTCCAATAGAGCTTACCCAGGCTTCATCTGGTATTCAGACATCCACTCCTCTTTCCGTTATCGTGCAGCATTTTGCCAAGGATTATTCCTTTAAGGAGGCTTTCCGTCGGTCTGTGCTTGACTACCTTTATGACAACGAATTGTTGACAAAGTTTTCCCCGATTATCGAACTGGCTGATTTACCAAAGTATGTGCATATTCATTTAGAGGAGCCTGAACTTAGTCTTTTTCCAGATGCTCAGTGCCGCTTAATAGATGACTTGGTGAAGACTGTTAATGTAGCTTCTTCCAATGACCGTAAGATGGGAATTATAATGGCTACACATAGTCCTTATATCTTGAACTACTTTAACGTGTTGATTCGTCAAACGGCTGAGGAGCGTGCGAGAGTTGAGCCTGAGAATTTGGCTGTATATAGAATATACGATGGAAATGCTCAAACTCTCATGGCAACGGATGAGGAAGGAAAAGCCCTGGTTGATACATACGACTTGACAGAGATGATGTCTGCCATATATAATGAGTTTAACGAGTTGAGCAGATGAGAGACGAATTGTTGATAGACCGATTGTTGCAAGTGCATTATCCTCAGGAGTATGACTTGGATACCCATGGGGTGGTTGTAGATATGGCTATCCATAGAGGGCTTGTCGAATTATCAGACTCCAAGGCTTGTGATGCTTGTCAAGGACATCGTCCACATCGTGCTCAATGTGACAGGGTTAATTTGCGACTGAATACATCTGCCTGTCCTGTTGCCATTGTGGATTTTGAGAAGTATGTCAATCAATTTGATAATACTGTAGCTGCGATGAGGGATAGGTGCGATTACTTATTGGTCGATGCAACGGACGAGCATAACAAAATTGCCTTTTGTGATTTGACTTGCTCCGAAGAGAAGTATGTCAATCCCAATGATGGCAAGTATCCTTTGGGCAAGCGAGCCAAGGCTTCTTCACAGATGAGGAAATCCTTGGAACGATTATTGTTAGATCCATTGATGGCTCATTACATATTGACTTTTCCTGAGAAAATCTGCCTGTTTGGTTGGAGAAATTATGATGCTCCTGACGTAACTCCTCTGCGTGGAGATGCCGCTAGAAATATGTTGGCGTTTATGAGGACTCCCTCTGCGAATAGTCGAACATTAGCCAAGGAGATTTCCGTTATTGGGCATAATTTCAGCTTTGTCCAAGTAAAATATCCTTCTGTATATAAGTGGTGACGAATGATGTGTTAAAAACCAGAAATCCCTTGGCAATTTCAGATATTTCCCTTATATTTGCACCATGTAAGGTACTAAATATTAGAATTATGAGAACGTTCAATTATAATGATATGCTTCATGAAGTTTTAGAAATGGCTTCAGAGTACGCCATTAAGGAAAGTCGTTCGGGAAGAGGCCAGTCTCATTCTCAGGCAATGGAAAAGATTAAAGAGCAAAGAGGATGGAGAAATCATTAATATCATGGTGATAGCTCATTACAGGCAGTCAACTGTCACTGTTGCAAAAATGATTAATCGCTTCATCGAGCATCATACGAAATAAAGTCATCTGTCAGATGTTAAACTCTCACAAATCGCCATTCCACCCCTGGCGGTCCCATCCCGCACAACCTGGCGCAGGGCTTTGATGCCCCGCCAACCATAAAGCGTAGCGGTTCGAGCACCGAGTAGGGCGGTTTTCCTCTTCTTCCCTGAGGGGAGAAGACCGAGAAGAGAGGTGGAGCCTTCTTTAATGGTAAAGAAGGTTTCTGTCCCCTACAAGGGGAACCGAAGGGGTCGTAAAGACTATTGAAGGATGATTTTAGAACAAATCTCTTTGCAGGAGAGACGGAGAGGTAGAAAAAACTCTTATAATATCAAATTCAGACAAGTTTTACTCAATCAATATCCAGGTAAGAATCCCCTCAAAGCGATTCTTATCTGGCAGGGACTCTATTTCCTTAATTTCCGATACGAACCAATTATATTGTTAGAAATAACAAATAAAATATATATAGCGAGAAGTAGCTTAGTAGTGTGGGCGCTACATAATCACCCACAACGCATCCTGTAGTTCTCTTTCGGAAACTGACCCACCGAAAGAGGCTCAGGATGCTTATTATTCAAAAACTTAAAACAATGCGTAATTTTAATCAATTAAAAATTGCCGTAGCCGGAACCGGTTACGTAGGACTTAGTATTGCTACGCTTTTATCCCAACATCATGAGGTAACAGCAGTAGATGTAATTCCCGAGAAAGTAGATAAACTGAATCATCATATATCACCGATACAAGATGAGTATATCGAAAAATATCTGGCAGAGAAACCTCTGCATCTCACTGCCACATTGGACGGCAAGTCTGCTTATAAAAATGCAGACTTCGTAGTTATTGCAGCACCAACGAACTACGACCCAGTGAAGAACTTCTTCGACACCACTCATGTAGAAGAAGTTATCGATTTGGTTCTGGAGGTGAATCCCGATGCAGTGATGGTAATCAAGAGTACCATCCCAGTAGGTTACACCCGAAGCCTATATCAGAAGTATGCCAAGAAGGGAGTGAAGCAATTCAATCTCCTTTTCTCCCCGGAGTTCCTCCGAGAGAGCAAGGCACTCTATGATAATCTCTATCCAAGCCGCATCATTGTAGGCCATCCTAAGCTGATAGATCGCCCTGAGTTTAGAGATGAGAATGAGGCAATCTTGAAGGTTACTGATGTCGAGATGTTGAAAGAAGCAGCCAAGACATTTGCCGCTTTACTTCAGGAAGGAGCCATTAAGGAAAATATCGATACACTCTTTATGGGCATGAAGGAAGCGGAAGCCGTGAAGCTTTTCGCCAACACCTATCTTGCCCTAAGAGTAAGCTATTTCAATGAATTGGATACATACGCCGAAGTCAA
>JAIINY010000256.1:0-4351 GCA_022741625.1 Prevotella sp.
TAGGTAGGCTGTCCCTTTTCGGATAAAGAGAAAGTTACCGAGACGTTGCCGTTAGGCGACTTGACGGTCTGGGCTGCTGCCAACATCGGGAGCAAGAGACCCATCACTAATAAATTCAGTTTCTTCATTCTGTTTACCTATTGTTTATTCTTTTGTTTATTCTTTAGACTTTAGGATATAGCAGCACCGGCAATCAGAAGAACAGCTTCCGTTGCACGCACTTGCATTATTGCTTGCAAAGATACGAAAAACAAAAATACCCTCCTAAAAATAGAAGGGTATTTTGATGTATAACAATGTGCAAACGGTTGCACACCTTTATTCCTTGTTTGAAGAGTCACCCGCTTAATTGCGTCCACCCTGTGCCACAAGCTCAGTAATGTTAGCCATGAACTCCTTGTTGGCAGCCAACTCCTCCAGACTGAGGTGCATGCGATAGCGCCAGTAGTGCTTTGGATTGGCAGGAATGTTGATGCGCTCGGCTTCAGCATCCGGCAGACGGAGCTTCTCATCAATGGCGAGCCAATCCTGTACGCTCAAGATGCAGAGCATGGATGGAGAGGCCAGGTGACGGGCGATGATGTCTCTTGCCAACCAACCTGGGAGCGGATGAGGAGCTGGTCCCTCACGATAGAGCATCGTGTTGTAATACTCCTGAGTGCGGGAGATGTTCTCGTCCCACCACATACGCAAGGTTGGCATATCATGGCTGGAGATGGTGCAGACAGAGCGGTATGGATTACGGCTCAGATGACCAAACTTAACCGTTGGATCCTTTGGCATGCTCTGGAGTTCCAAGCTCAGAATCTTCAACTCGTTCATCACCCATGGCACGCAATCAGGCACCATACCCAGGTCTTCGGCACAGACCAGCATACGGGTAGCCTGAACCAGCTTAGGCAACTTCTTCATCGCCTCGCCATACCAGAACTGGTTGTTGCGGCGATAGAAGTAGTCGTTGTAAAGGCGGTTGAACGCAGCCTTGTCGTTATCATAGAGCGACTCGTAGATGAAGTCGAGCTGTGCAGAGATACGTGGGTGGAAGAGCTCAGGATCCTTACGGTCACGCACAAAGAGCACATCGCTGATCAGGGCATACAAGCCATCACGCAACCAGATTTCCTTCTCATCAGTTACACCCTGGAAGAGAGCCTCTACCTTGCGCTGGGTATCTACCTCAGGCTTCATCTGATAGCGCTCCTCATCCAGACGGTCGAGATATTTCTCCTTCACTTCGTCGGCACGATCATGGAACATACGGTCCAATACCCAGTCGGTAATGAACGGACGGGTGAAGCGGTCCTCCTGGAAGTTCAAGCCGTAACTCTGGATCTCACCACGAGTCATGGCGAGAGCTGGCGCAAACTGTCCGAGCAAGCCATGCACGCTATGCACAGGGATTTCCCAAATTCGGAAGAAGCCGAGCACGTGGTCGATGCGGTAAGCATCAAAGAACTTCGACATATTCTGGAAGCGGCGGGTCCACCAGAGGCAGCCGTCCTTCAGCATCTCATCCCAGTTGTAGGTAGGGAATCCCCAGTTCTGTCCATTGACAGAGAAATCATCCGGTGGAGCACCCGCCTGACCATTCAGGTTGAAGTACTTAGGCTCCATCCAAACATCGCAGCTGTGGCGATGTACACCGATAGGAATATCACCCTTCAGGATGACACCCTTAGCCTTGGCATGCTCGTGTGCCTCCTGCATCTGCTTGTTCAGAATGAACTGCACGAAGTAGAAGAACTCCACGTTCTGGTATGCCTCGGTTTCAGGGTTGGTCAAATCCTTGCGCTCAGCCTCATCCCAGACATTATGGTCTGGCCACTGAGAAAAGTCGGCAGTGCCATTCTTGTCGCGCAGGTAAGAATACTGTGCGTAAGGAACGAGCCACTGTTGTGTTTCCTGAAAGAAAGCCTTGAAATCGGCTCCCGACATCATCTCTTTACCTTCCTGTGCAAATATCTGTTGCAGATAATCCTGCTTGAAATCATTCACCTTCTCATAATCAATCTGATGCAAGGCATTGAGCTCCTGACGGGTCTTCTCTGCCTTCTCGCAAGCATTCTTGTCCTTTAATGCAGGTAAGGCATTCAGATCGGCATACATCGGATGGATGGCGAAGACGCTGATGCAGCTATATGGATAGCTGTCCGTCCAGGTATGGGTAATGGTGGTATCATTGATTGGCAGAAGCTGAAGAACTTTCTGACCGGTAGATGCCACGAGATCAATCATCGTCTTGAGATCGCCGAAATCGCCCACACCGGCACTTTTCTCGCTGCGCAGAGAGAATACTGGCACCTGTGTTCCGGCAAGCTTGCGGTTATAAAGGGCGAAGAATACCTGGTCCAGCTCATAAGCAATGGCATCACCGGTTTTCAGCTCAGGAAGGTCGATGGTGCGATTCATGGATGTTTCCCAGATCAGCGTATCCTTCTTTTCATTGTAAGCCACAAACTTGAATTCCATGTGGCGAGTCTGCAGATGGGCAGCATCCAGTTCTGCAACCCATTCATTATAAGAGTGCTGAGTCATCTTCAGCATTTTCTTGGCATTCCATGCACCCAACAGGTTATCAGCGCCCACAACACCTAAGCGATCACCGTCACAAAGCTGAGGAGCACGCACCACGAGGCGTACGGTCTTGGCTTCATTCTGCTCCTTCATCTCTTCAGGAGCCTGATGATTGATACAGTCTGTAAAGGCACTGCTATAGAGATATGCATCCTCTGGAATCACCTTCCAATAATCATACTGGGTCAGATTATTAGCCTTCAGGGCTGTAAGTTCCAGACGATGCTTCACAAGAAGCCATTCTGTCTTAACCACCACGCCGTCTCGCTCTACACTATAATAATAGGTATAGGCTTTGGCGGGTTGTTTTACACACCAGTCAACCGACCACTCCTTACCATTGAGAGTAGCCATAGGAAGTTTCAGTTTTTCTTCATCATCCTCCTGTATGTTCAAGACGAGTTGCTCGCCGAACATTGTTCCGTATTCTATATGAAAATGTATCGTCATAAGAGTCCGTTAGAAGTTAGTTTATATTTAATTTTATTATTTCCAGTGCGAAATTAGCAAAAAAATCGTAAGTATATAGTTTCTATTTGCACAATTTCAGACAAAATCAATGCAAACGTTTGCACGGGTTTTATTTATACACTTATTCATGACCTTTGATAATGCCGACAGACAAAGCACCGGCAATAAGCAACACGCCAGCCACAATCATCATATCGCTCTGATGAGAACCAACCAGACCCAGAATAGTACCACCACAGATGGCAGCCACAATCTGAGGAATACAGATGGTTCCGTTGAACAAGCCCAGGTAAGCGCCCATGTGGCCATAACCCTGCAGAGCATTGGTCACGAAAGTGAAAGGCATCGCCAACATGGCAGCCCAGCCGGCACCAATCATCAGGAATGGGATAAACTGCAGATACTGATCGTGCAGGAATGGGATGAGAGCAAAGCCCACACCACCTATAATCAAGCTCACACTATAAGCCATCTTGGTATTCTTGAACTGAGGAAGAACCACTGCCCAGAGCACACTACCTACTGCCTGAACGGCAAAGAGGATGCCTACCCAGTTGCCTGCCGCCTGGAACTCTGCCGACTTAGGATCGGTGGTATTCCATACGGTCTCAGCAATGGCACCTGTAGAATAGTTCCAGAGATAAAGGAAAGCAGCCCAGCAGAAGAACTGAATCAGACCCACCTTCCAGAAAGTAGAAGGTGCGTTTTTCAAGAGGGTAATCCAGTCTGCCTTGCCCTCTTCTTCCTTTTCTACCTCGCCAGCTACACCATTATAGGCAGCATACTGCTGAGGATTCCACTCCTTCACCTTCATCGTGGTATAGATGACACAAAGGATGAGGATGGCAGCGCCCACATAGAACGACCAGATCACAGAATCAGGCACCACGCCCTCGTCGGCTACATTCCTGATACCCAGGAAGGTAAAGAGGAATGGAAAGATATATCCGGCTACAGAACCGGCATTGCAGAGGAAACTCTGGATTGAATAAGCCTTTGCCTTCTGCTTCTCGTTTACCATATCGCCTACCAGCATCTTGAAAGGCTGCATCGCCATATTGATGCTCGTATCGAGGAACATCAGGGCTATCAAGCCGAAGAGCATCGCACCGCTTACCGTCAGACCGAGAGAACCGGAATTCGGCAGCAGGCACATCACGAGTACGGCTATCGTGGCTCCCACAAAGAGATAAGGGATGCGGCGACCAAAACGGCACCAGGTCTTGTCACTCAATGTACCGACAATAGGCTGTACAAGGATTCCCATCAATGGAGGGAGAATCCAGAAATAACTCAAGTTGTGTGG
>JAIINY010000257.1:0-4349 GCA_022741625.1 Prevotella sp.
AACGTTTACCATGCCGCAATGGTGGAATTGGTAGACACGAGGGACTTAAAATCCCTTGGCCAGTAATGGCTGTGCGGGTTCGAGTCCCGCTCGCGGCACTCCTCCCTTAAAATTTTTCTTATGAAAAAATTTGCATACATCATATTTCTTATTTCATCGATTTTACTAACATCATGTGGTGTCAGTAGTGGTCACTTTAAACTTGAGGGCAAATTTTTAAATATGAATCAAGGTGAATTTTATGTTTATAGCACAGATGGCGGCATGGAAGGCATGGATACCATCAAAGTTGTAGGCGGTAGATTCACATACGAGATGCCCTGCCATGACGATTGTACGCTGATGATCGTTTTCCCAAATTTCTCTGAGCAACCTATCTTCGCTGAATCAGGAGAATCAGTGGAGCTGAAAGGCGATGCTTCCCACTTGAAGGAAATGGAGGTAAAGGGTACCAAGAACAATGAATTGATGACCAAATTCCGCAAATCGATTCTCGGCAATACTCCTCCACAGGAAAAGAAGCAGGCAGAACTCTTCATCGAAGACAACGCAAAGTCGGTAGTAAGCCTCTTTCTCATCAAGAAATACTTCATTGCCACCCCTCAACCAGATTACAAGAAAGCGTTCTCTCTCCTTACTCTGTTGGAGAAAGAACAGCCTAAGAATATTCAGGTAGGTAAACTGAAGCAGCAGATTTCTGCAATGAAAGACGCAGGAGTTGGCACCAAATTACCAACTTTCACGTCATACGACACAAAAGGAAAGCTCATCTCCAGCACAGAACTGACCAGTTCACCTGTTGCAGTCATCTATACCTGGGCTACATTCAATTATGACAGTCAGGACATACAGAGAGAGCTGAAGAAGCGCCAACGCTCATCACAAGGCAAACTCAAGCTGATGGGCTTCTGCCTGGATGCAAGCAAGAGCAGCTGCCAGGAGAATATGAAGCGCGACTCTATCAACTGGGCTGTAGTATGCAATGGAGAAATGCTGGAAGACAAGACTTTGAAGAAGTTGGGACTCACTTCAATGCCCGACAATATCATACTTCAAAATGGAAAAATAACAGCCCGAGGCCTTAACAAGCAAGATCTATACAACAAACTAGACCAACTGCTGAAATAATACCGCGAGCTCTAACCTTCTAAAAAAGAGCTTATGTTAGTAAAAACCTATTGCGCAGCAGTCAACGGACTGGAAGTCACGACTGTAACTGTAGAAGTCAGCCTCAACAAAGGCGTAATGTATCACCTTACGGGCTTAGGCGACGAGGCGGTCAGGGAAAGCCGTGACCGCATCGCAGCAGCCATGCAGTATAGCGGCTATAAATTTCCGATAGCCGACATTACCATTAACCTGGCACCCGCCAACCTGCGCAAGGAGGGCAGCAGTTTCGACCTACCTCTAGCCATCGGCATTTTAGGCGCCAATGGCAACATCCCCGAAGATCATCTCAAAGAATACATGATGGTAGGCGAATTGAGCCTTGACGGCACATTGCAACCTATCAAGGGAGCTCTGCCTATCGCCATCAAGGCAAGATCTGAACACTACAAAGGTCTGATTGTACCAGAACAAAACGCCCGGGAAGCTGCCGTTGTGAACAATCTGGAGGTTTATGGAATGAAAAACCTCTTTGATGTTATCCAGTTTCTTGGCGACAAATCATCCCCCACCCCAACCATTGTAGATACTCGCAAGGAGTTTTACGAGAACCAGGTTCATTGCGACTACGATTATGCAGACGTAAAGGGTCAGGAAAACGTGAAGCGTGCCTTGGAAGTAGCCGCTGCCGGCGGTCACAATCTCATCATGGTAGGTCCTCCCGGCTCGGGAAAATCCATGATGGCAAAGCGTCTCCCCTCCATTCTTCCACCCCTTACTCTCTCCGAAAGTCTGGAAACTACCCAGATACATTCTATAGCAGGCAAATTAGCCAAGAACGTATCCCTCATTGCCCAGCGCCCTTTCAGAGCACCTCATCATACCATCTCGCAAGTAGCACTGGTAGGTGGAGGAACTTCTCCACAACCCGGCGAAATATCTCTTGCCCATAATGGTGTGCTTTTCTGCGACGAATTGCCAGAGTTCAACAAAACCACCCTGGAAGTTTTGCGCCAACCTCTGGAAGACCGCCACATCAACATCAGCAGAGCCAAATACTCCATTGATTACCCTTGCTCGTTCATGTTTGTAGCAAGCATGAACCCATGTCCTTGCGGCTACTATGGTGACCCTACGCATCATTGTGTCTGTACCCCGGGACAGATACAACGCTACATGAACAAGATTTCCGGTCCGCTACTCGACCGCATCGATATCCAGTGCGAAATCAGTCCTGTACCTTTCAAGGACATCTCCAAGGCAGCCCCAGGAGAACCAAGTGCCAGAATCAGGGAAAGAGTACTCAGAGCCCGAGAGATTCAGGCAGAAAGATTCAAGGATTTCAAGGGAATACACTGTAATGCCCAGATGACGGAGCGTATGATTCACCAATTTGCGGAACCATCAGAGGAAGGAATCAATCTCCTCAGAATGGCAATGGAGAAGCTATCCCTTTCTGCACGTGCCTACAACCGTATCTTAAAAGTTGCCCGTACCATTGCCGACCTTGCCGGAAGCCAACAGGTAGAACCTCAACACCTGGCAGAAGCTATCGGATATCGGACACCAGATAGGGGAGATTGGGCAGAAAGAGGACATTTCTAAGATAATTATCTGCCAGAACACATAAGAAAATCGTCCAAAGAAGGGGTATTTTTTATTGCACAGGGGGTATTTTCTATTAAATATCCCATTTAAAAAACAAAATACACCCCGATAAAATAATTTTTACCCCCTTACAAGCAGAAAAACACGTACCTTTGCAATCGTAAAACAAACGTTATCACAACGTAGGTATAACACAACAAAAAATAAACTTTTAAAATTTCAAGACTATGGATAGTATTTTTAAAATTACAGAAGTTATCAAGAAAGTAGGTTTCGCGATTCTTATCGCAGAGTTGGCTGTTATCGCTTACTTGAACGTGATGTAATCATCACCCGATAAAGAAAAATAAGACACTTTATAATATATAAAGTAAAATATATAAAGGAGGAAGTTTTCTACTTATAAAGGTAAGAAGATTGATTATTATAACAGCAAGACTCAAGACAATAGTAAATGATAATGATTGTGCTACCCTTATCAGAAAGACCTGAAGGGCAAGCACAAAAAAGGCTCGGGCTGGAAAGCTAGAGCCTTTTTTAGTATCTGAATTTTAGAAATTACACCTTATTATATATATAAAGGAGAAAAAGGACACCTAATTATTCCGCATTTCCAACATTTTTTTGTAATTTTGCACCCAAATAACAAAAATATATTAGCTAATATGGAACAAAAGAATTTCAAACGTACCACTGTTACGGCAGCATTGCCTTACGCTAATGGTGGTGTGCATATCGGCCACCTGGCAGGTGTTTATGTGCCAGCCGATATCTACGTACGCTATCTTCGCCTTAAAAAGCAAGACGTTGTTTTCATCGGCGGTAGCGACGAGCATGGTGTACCTGTTACCATCCGTGCCAAGAAGGAAGGCATTACCGTACAGGAAGTAGTGGATCGCTATCACAACCTCATCAAGAAGAGCTTCGAGGATTTCGGCATCTCCTTTGATGTTTACAGCCGCACAACTTCTAAGGTTCACAATAAGTTTGCTTCTGATTTCTTCCGTACTCTTTACGATAAGGGCGTTTTGGAAGAGAAAGTAGAAGAGCAGTTCTGCGATGAGGTTACCGGCGAGTTCCTTACCGACCGTAACATCGTGGGTACCTGCCCTCGCTGCGGTGCAGAAGGAGCATACGGCGACCAGTGCGAGAAGTGTGGTGCGACCCTCTCTCCAGAAGAGTTGATCAACCCTACCAACAAGAACAACCCTGGTCATGGCCTCGTCAAGAAGCCTACCAAGAACTGGTATCTCCCACTGGGCAAGTATCAGGACTGGTTGAAGCAGTGGATCCTGGAAGGTCACAAGGAGTGGCGTTCCAATGTTTACGGACAGTGCAAGAGCTGGTTGGATATGGATCTGCAGCCTCGTGCGATGACCCGCGACCTGGATTGGGGTATTCCTGTTCCTGTAGAGGGAGCAGAAGGCAAGGTTCTCTATGTCTGGTTTGATGCTCCTATCGGCTACATCTCCAATACCAAGGAGCTTTGCGATGCACAGCCAGAGAAATGGGGAACATGGCAGAAGTGGTGGCAGGATCCAGAGACACGTCTCGTTCACTTCATCGGTAAGGACAACATCGTGTTCCACTGCATCATCTTCCCTACCATGCTGAAGGCTCACGGCGACTATATC
>JAIINY010000258.1:0-4336 GCA_022741625.1 Prevotella sp.
GTGACAATAAACTTGTCGCCTCTCACTCGCTGTCCATGACTGTCCACCTTTACATACGACGGATAGCGCAAGCCATCTCGTTTGTTCAACTGATAGCCTGCGTCCACCAACAGCTCCTGTATGTTCAGACGCTGTAAGAAATCATTATATGTCAGTTCGTTGTTTGCCATAAGCGTATTCCGTTATAGTCCTTTCCCCATGTGAGGATGCAATACTTCTTGGTTCATGGCAGCCTCAAAGTTTCTCGCCGCCACATCCATTGGCGTATCTACTCCTGGCTTGAAGTAGAGACGAGGTGGCGCAGGTGCTGCACCATGATGGTGGTCAACTATCACTACAGGTGCGCCATGTGGACGATGTAGCTCACTGCCTACTTCTGCAGCAACACCCAATCTTGCTAACAGTGCAGCTCCAATCTTGGTTCCCAAACTGGTACGGTCTTTCATATCTACCTCACCGAATATCTTGGAAAAAAGTTTCATGCGATGGTAGTCATCCACTGCCATGAACTTGTCATACTGCTTCTGCGTTATCTCGTGGCTTACTCGCTCACCGTTGATGATGGCTGTCATGCGGAACTTGCCTTCTTGCTCCGCTGGCTCCACTTGTATCTCGCCAACAGTTACTTCTCTGCCATGCTTGCCTTCACGGAACCATCCCTTGCTCTCGTCCAAGTCCTGCCCATCCACAATACCTACTTTATTGTTCATAGGTTCTTGCTGCACTTGCAGTGGCTCGACGGTAGATTGTAACTGCATCTTGCCGTCCAACTCCTGCTGCACCTCTGGACGCAAACCGATATGGATGCGCTCCTTGCTGTTGAGCATGTCCATCGTTATCTTGTCTGCGAAATCACCCTTGATGACATTATTCAATATATCCAGTCGTTTGGCTACAGATACTTGCTTGACAGAATTGTTGGTCAATGCCTTCAATTCATCGTCGGTCAAGTCATACACCATATCACTTTTGGTGCTTTCTGATTGGATGGTGAGTGTCTTTGCCTTCTCATCGATGATGATACCGTGTGAAGACAGGCATTCCTGCCATTGATCGTTGGAGAAATATACAGGTGAGCTTATCAGTTCCTTGTAGGGTTTGGCTGGCTCTTGACTTCTTGGACGTGTTTCTACAGGTGTCATCACGGCTTGCAGGTTTTGTAATACGTCTGCTTGTGATGCTACTTGTTGCTGTCCTTTATAGTAAAAGCCATAACCTCCAGAGGTTAACTCACCAGGTTTCAGCCTTCTGTCTGGTTTTTCCGCTACCATTGGTGCTCCTGCATAGAACATCTGTCCTCCGACTCTGCGTAGATGATAGCCGTCCTGCATTCTCGGTGTCCAACCTAAAAACTCTGGACTCCATCCCAACCGTCCGTATTCTCCAGTACCAATCCTATATCCATGCAGTCCCATAGCCACCCTTCCATTGGCATTTCTTGCATGGACAAGGTTTCTCGGCATATAGAAGTCTTTACCGATGATGCTGGTAAAGACATTGTACGCCTTCTTGTTGGCAGAGTTGGTTCCCCAATCGGTCAATGCCAACATCTGTTTCTCGGTGAGGTTATAGGTCAGCAGTGGGGAGTCATGTCCCTGTACCGCTAACTGATAACCATCACCATTGGCTATGATATGGGCTTGCATACCATTGCGCATCAGGATGTCACGCATCTCTGGCTGCAAGTCCATCTGTCTTGGATTCAAGTTCTTTCTTATCGCCATAGCATGATTGTATTAAGCGTTCTCTGTTTCCATTCCTTGCTCCAACAGCTCGTCCTTGTACTTCACAAACTGTTCTGCACTCTCGTTGCCGATACACAGGGCGTGTTCCTTGCAGTATTCCTCATACTCGTTCTGCCATTCCTCACTGAAATGGTTCACATAATCAAGCCAACCGTATTCGCCGCTCTGCATCTTCTCTACGAGAATGTCCTCTGTATAATAAGGTCCTTTTCTCATTTCTTCCCTAAGTTTGATGTTTCACTTTACTTTCTTGCAACGGCAGAAGCATGTCTTCCAGCTGCTTTTTTCTGCTCATTCCACAGTTCTTCGGTATATTCCTCCTCTGGAACATAGTCAAGATTACCGTCATCATCCATTACCCAACAGCCATAGATGCCGAAAGTGTATTTGTCCCACTCTCGCTTGCCTTCCTTGCGCCACTGCTCACCATCACCGTTGGCGAAGCGGATGCCTGTGTCGCTCTTCAGGTCGATGCCTACGGTCACAGGTTCGTCTTCTACGGCAAATGTCAGTGCCTCGCCATTTTGGATACTCTTTAGCTCCGTTCCTCCAAGACTGAGTTCGTCAGATAGCACCTGCAAGTTTCTACCAATCACAGGTGTCGGCACAGCCATCACTTGGTTAGTCTCTCCGTCAATCTGTACAAATGCCTTGACATGTGCGCCATCTGGCATATCCACATCTGCCACCACAGCCTTGCCCTGCTTCAACAGTTCCTGCTGCTCCTTGGTGAATTTGTCCAATGGGGCATACTTCAAAACAGGATAGAACATCACATCCACATTGCCGTCTGCCATTCTTACCAAGGCGAATCGGGTTCTGCTCTTGATTCTGTAACCCTCGTTTACTTCCATGCTCACAGGCAATACTGGCGATGGACGACCATTGCTGATGTCCTCCAAGGCATGCATCGGAAGGTCTTCAATCATCTCGTGGGTGAGTCCAAACTTAGCGAGTGTCTGATACGGCATTTCGCTTTCTTCAAATGAGTTTCTTTTCATATTCTGATTATATTTTGAATGATACTTTACATATTGCCATGCAAAGATAGTCTAAGAGAAATGAATACAAGAAAGACCACGCTCCACCGCCCAATCTTTTCCGTTTTATTATAATTATATCATTGTTTCATACTCTCAATCATACTTTAATCTTATTTTATGTTATACTTTTACAGCATCGACAATCACTCTTGATATCTTTCCCTAACTTTGCACCATGAAATGGAAAATAGTGGCATTATGGGTAATAAGTTGTCTGGCGGTATCGAATGCAAAGGCGCAATTCAATACCGTCAGCGATAACGTATGCCGTTACAAAGTCAAGAAAGTTGAGGAAAAGCTTCTGCCTCCTGCAAACAATCAGGTAGATTCCGTCACTATAAATCTACCACAACAGGAAACAGGCTCTGTGGATAACAAACAAAAACAGTGGACAAGTAGCTATCCAAGCTTCACTTATCCACTGAAATCAATCAAAGTCATCAGCCCTTACGGCTATCGTCGTGACCCTTTTACAGGCAAACTGTCATGGCACAATGGCTTGGATCTTCGTGCGAAGAACGAACCTGCCTATGCCATGATGGATGGTATTGTCGAAAAGGTAGGGTATGACAATCGTTCTGGCTACTATGTCATATTGAAACATGGCAATTATCGTGTCAGCTATTGCCATTTGTCTTCTATTGTAGTTGGCAGAGGTGAAAACGTTTATTCTGGCACTATTATCGGTGTTACTGGCAGTAGCGGTCGAAGTACAGGTGAACACCTACATCTTACATGCAAAAAGGATGGGAAGAGTATCAATCCTGCCATCCTTTTCTCAGCTACAACCTCACGGAAATAGCTTGCTTGCCCAAACAAATGTCAATAAGTCTGAGTATGGTTGTCTTGCCCACGTTGTTGACAGTTTCAGTATTGTTGTCAGGGTTTTCGTCAACTATCAAATTTAGCCCTTGGTGAAAATATATCATCCTAATTAGACCGTCTTTTGATACTATGATAAGTGATTTTATGAACATAACTCAACCTCCCCATTTTTAACGATGACGCAATCAATTAAGTAAAGCCTATACATCATTTTATATTTTGGGGGAAGTATTGATTGCAATCAACAGTCGCTTTTGAATGTCGTTGAAGTCATTGATTAGAAAATATTTCTGCTTTTGATGTGGATTGGAGGTATAGATTAAAATCAACAGATACTTTTAGGTTCGTTGAATCCTTTGATTGCGGTCAACACCTACTTTTATATGTAGTTGGGGCTGTTGATTGCAATCAATAGCTATTTTCAAGCCGTATTGGACGTTCTGATTCAAGTTTCTTTGTTCATAAAATGTGAAAAGTGCCTATTGATTGTTGTTTCTTGTTACTTGTTGTGCCAGGACTCCGAAGAAACGAGCATCAAGCCACATTTATGCTGCCTAAATCCATCTTTTTATCGTAAGATTGTCAAATTTTCACAATAAGGTTGTTGTTTTCTCGATATTTTTTATATCTTAGCAATCGCAACTGGAGAAATCCAACGATGCACATAACGATTTGTCAAATTTAAATCCTTAACATCATGAAAGAGATTTACGACATCAACAT
>JAIINY010000010.1:0-22792 GCA_022741625.1 Prevotella sp.
CCGGATGATTATACTCCAATGTGGAAACATTGGAGCCTTTCGGCTTTGCCGATGATTCCACAGCGCTTCGGCATCAAGCTCATCAACGATGAAGGCATCAAGAAGCAGTTTGCCATCATCGAGAAACTGATGCAGGCTGCCGACAGCATCATCAACTGCGGTGACGCCGGACAGGAAGGAGAGCTCATCCAGAGATGGGTGATGCAGAAGGCGCAGGCAAAATGCCCCGTCAAGAGACTGTGGATTTCATCCATGACCGATGAAGCCATCAAGCAGGGATTTCAGGAACTGAAAGACCAGGGGGAATATCAGTCGCTCTATCTTGCCGGACTTTCACGTGCCATCGGCGACTGGATTCTCGGCATGAACGCCACCCGACTTTACACATTGAAATATGGTCAGAATCGACAGGTGCTCAGCATCGGCCGAGTGCAAACCCCTACCCTTGCCCTCATCGTAAACCGCCAGAAGGAAATCGACAACTTCGTTTCCGAGCCCTACTGGGTACTCGCCACCATCTATCGCGACACCCAGTTTACGGCTACCAGCGGCAAGTTTACCAGCAAGGAGGAAGGCGAGAAGGCTTTCAGCACCATCGCCGGCAAACCTTTCACCGTTACCGATGTAAGCAAGAAGAAGGGAAACGAGGCACCCCCTCATCTCTACGACCTCACCTCACTGCAGGTGGATTGCAACAAGAAATTTGCCTACTCTGCCGATATTACGCTGAAGCTCATCCAGAGTCTCTACGAGAAGAAATATACCACTTATCCTCGTGTAGATACCCAGTTTCTCACAGACGATATCTATCCGAAATGTCCGCAGATTCTGAATGGTGTGAGTCAGGCAAAGATAGCGAGTCAGCAGAAATATCTGCCGCTCATCCAGCAGCTCGCAGCCACCGGCAAGAAGTTGCCTAAGAGCAAGAAGGTTTTCGATAACAGCAAGGTAACCGACCACCACGCCATCATCCCAACCGGTGTTCCGCCAACCGGACTCACCGATATGGAGGCGAATGTCTATGATCTCATCGCCAAGCGATTCATCAGCGTGTTCTATCCGGATTGCAAATTCTCTACCACTACCGTTTTGGGCGAGGTCATCAACGAAGAAGGTCCAAAACCGGAAAAGATTGAGTTCAAGGTGAGCGGTAAGGAGATTCTGGAACCAGGCTGGCGAGTAGTCTATGCCAAGGATGCGAAGAATGCCGATGATGACGATGCTGATAATGCCAACGGAAACGATGGTGGAAATACAGGAGATGGAAACGGAAACGGTGCCAAGAAGGAAGTGGTAGAAGAAAGAACCCTCCCATCTTTCGTGAAAGGCGAATCGGGAGACCATCAGCCTACCCTGACAGAGAAATGGACCACTCCACCGAAGTATTACACCGAGGCAACCCTGCTCCGTGCGATGGAGACAGCGGGTAAATTCGTGGAAGATGAGGAACTTCGTGCGGCATTGAAGGAGAACGGCATCGGCCGTCCATCATCCCGTGCCGGCATCATCGAAACCCTCTTCAAGCGCCACTACATCCGCCGCCAGCGCAAGAACCTGATGGCAACTCCAACAGGTATCGAACTCATCGACACCATCCACGAGGAACTCCTGAAGAGCTGTGAGTTGACGGGTATCTGGGAGAAGAAGCTCCGGGACATCGAGCACAAGACCTACGATCCAGCCGAATTCATCAATGGTTTGAAAGAGCAGATCAACCAGATAGTCATCGATGTTCTATCGGATAACAGCAGCCGAAGAGTCACCATCATGACGGAGGAAGATCTCAAGAAAAAACCGGAAAAGAAGAAAACGGCGGCAAAGAAAGCTGAAACAAAGAAGCCAGAAGCAAAGAAAAAGGATGCAGCGACTCAAGATGCAGCACAGCCTGCTTCAACATCACAGGCTCCAGCCGACCCAATGGTAGGCAAACCATGCCCGCTCTGCGGCAAGGGCGTCATCATCAAGGGCAAGACCGCCTATGGTTGCAGCAACTGGAAATCCGGCTGCCAATATCGCCAGCCATTCTCACAGATGTAATTCAACGCAACAATTGCACGCCCTTTCAGGGCGTGTGGGAGAGTTGCTTGCGAAAGTTCAGTAAAATAATTAAGTTGTTCCAGTATGAAGCAGATTAGATATTACCAAATCATAACAGCCTTTTGCTGCCTCCTTCTGATAAGCTGCGGCATTGACAAGAACCTGAAGAAGGGAGAAAAGTTCCTTTCTTTAGGCGAATACTATGATGCTGCCGACCAATTCAAGCAAGCCTACACCAAGACACCTCCCAAGGAGCGTGAAAACCGGGGAAAGCTTGCCTTGAAGATGGCCCGCTGCTACAACAAGATCAATGCTACCCCCAAGGCTGTGAATGCTTACCGCAACGCCATCCGCTACAACCAGGCTTCACTCAATGACCGTCTGGCTTACGCCCGTCTGCTCCTGAAAAACGGCGAATACAAGCAGGCAGAAAAGGAATTCAGAATTCTCGTGGATTCCATGCCCGACAATATCCTAGCCCAGAACGGATTGAAATCTGCCCAGATGGCTCCCGGCTGGAAAAAAGCCGGAAGCAGATATCAGGTAAAGAAGATGGATGTCTTCACCTCCCGAAGAGCCGATTATTCACCGATGCTCCTGGGCGATGAATACGAACAGATCTACTTCACCTCCACCCGCAACGACGCACAGGGAGATGAACTCAGCGGAATCACCGGCACCAAGGCTGGCGATATCTTCTATTCAGAAAAAGACGACAAGGGAAAATGGAGCAGACCGGAAGCCATCGCCACTGGTCTGAATACCGACTATGATGAGGGAGCCTGCTGCTTCACTCCCGATGGCAAGGAGATGTATCTCACCCAATGCGTCACCGATCCAGCCTCTCCCCGATTTGCCCAGATCGTCACCTCTTCCCGTTCGGATGCTGCCTGGGGAAAGGTTCAGAAGCTGGAAATCACCCAGGATACCTTGAGCACCTACGCCCACCCTGCCATCAGTCCTGACGGCGAATGGCTCTATTTCGTTTCCGATATGCCGGGCGGAATGGGCGGTTACGATATCTGGCGTGTGCGCATCACTCCTTCAGGTCTGGGAGGTGTGGAAAACCTCGGTGCCCCCATCAATACGCCGGGCGACGAGATGTTCCCCACCTTCCGCCCCAATGGCGACCTCTATTTCAGCAGTAACGGCCATATCGGAATGGGCGGTCTCGACATCTACATTGCCCGAATAGACGAAAAGACCCATCAGTATAAGATAGAACATCCCGGCTATCCCCTCAATTCAGAAGCAGATGATTTCGGAATGACCTTCGAGGGACCGCACAACCGTGGCTTCTTCTCTTCCAACAGAAAGGATGGCCGCGGCTACGACCATATCTATTCTTACAATAATCCGGAGATTGTCACCACGATGAAGGGATGGGTTTACGAAAAAGACGGCTACGAACTTCCTGCCGCCCAGGTGATGGTAGTAGGCAACGATGGAACCTACAGGAAACTGCCGGTCAAGGGCGACGGTTCGTTTACGATGCCTATCCATCCTGAGGTAGATTATCTGGTGATGGCTTCCTGCAAGGGATTCCTCAACCACAAGGAGGAGTTGCGGATAGATTCGGCAAAGGAGAGCAAGGAGTACGTGCTCCAATTCCCGCTGGCTTCCATCACCGCCCCAGTACTCATCGACAACATCTTCTATGATTTTGACAAAGCTACCCTGACGCCAGCCAGCACCCAGGCTCTGGATAAGCTCGTAGCCTTGCTGAAAGAGAATTCCCACGTAACCATCGAACTGAGTGCCCATTGCGATTACAAAGGTAACAGCGAGTACAACAAGCGATTGTCTCAGCGCCGCGCCCAGTCGGTAGTGGATTACCTCATAGCTCACGGCATTGAAAAAGATCGCCTTACTCCTGTGGGATATGGCAAGGAACGCCCGAAAACAATCCGCAGGAAGCTCACGGAGCAATATCCTTGGCTGAAGGAAGACGATGTGCTCACCCAGGATTTCATCCTCAAGCAGCCCAGGGAGCATCAGGAGATATGCAACCAGCTGAACCGCCGCACCGAGTTTACGGTTCTTCGTACCACCTACAAGATGTTCGACAATAAAGGTAATCTGCAGAACCCGCCAAAGTCAAAGCCAAGCCAAGAGAAAGTATCCGAAGACAACGGATATAAAACCAACTTTGATATGGAATAAAAAGTATTTCATCCTAGGCATAATCTATGTTCAGCAGTGCTGAACTTAAGTTCAATAGTGTTGAATATAAGTTCAGCACTGCTGAACATAAGTTCAACACTATTGAACATAACTTTCATCCCAATAAAAAAACTCTTTCTATTAGCAGAAGAACATTCTTCTACTAGCAGAAAGAGTTTTTTCTTATCTGGCATCCGCCACTTCGTTATATCCCCAAACCATGATGAGAACGAAAATGCCGGCGAGCATCATCAGGAGATTCTGCGTCTGCATGATCGCATCAACCACATGGGTAAGGGCACGAGAACCGGTAAGCAGGAAATCTATCTTCATGGAGAAGAGCCAGCCCTGTATCTGCTCCCATCCCTGGCAAACCACAGCAGCAACTACGCCGACAGCCACACAGGCTGCCGTCCACAGATGTTCCAGTCGGCGAAGCTTAGCCCAAGCCTGCTCCTGCTCAAGAGACAGCACGGTCTTTTCCGGCTCAAGACCCGGCAATGCCTGCATCACCCTATCAGAGAATCCATCATCCGGAATCTCCTCCATTCTGTTATCGGCAAAGAAAGCCTGAAGGAGCTGATCGTCGGTGGCGCTCAGCGGTTCAAGCTCCATACCATTTCTATTATCTATCATTTTATCGGTCATACCATTATGCTTTAAGTAACTTGCAAGTTTCTGTTTTCCACGAGAGAGATGCGACTTGATGGTGCCTTGCGCCATTCCCGTCACTTCTGCTATCTTATCTATAGAGAGACCATCCATCAGCTGCAGCGTGATGCATGTCCGTTCGTTCTCGCTCAATATCCGCAGGGCATTGAGCAAATCCATCTTCAGTCCGGTATTCACTCCCTGCGCATTCTGCCGGGCAACCGCCGGCGTATCGATATCCTGTGTTTCCTTATGACTGCGGGTATAATCATACCACACATTATAGGCGATACGATAAAGCCAAGTGGAGAAGCTGGCTGTACCCTTGAAACCCGACAGATGGGTATAAGCCTTCACAAAGGTATCCTGCGCCAAGTCGTCACTCAGCTGCGCATCCCCCAGCGTCTGCCGTAGGAAGAACCCACGAACAGGAGATTGATACTTCTTGACCAGCAAGTCGAACGACTTGCGGTCGTGAAGCATCACCACCTTCGTGACGAGAGAAATATCGGATAACTTTTCCACTATATATATTAACTAATAACTGTTGTTTGATTTTTACACCGGAGTTCCATTATAACCTGTGCCCTGATTGCCATGGCGGCTTCTCCACCAATCCTTGATGGCTGGAAGCGAACCTATCAGGGTCTGTCCCAATCCATAGAAGAAGACCAAGGCTCCGATACCAGCCAGGAAGTCAGCCTCCCACCATGCGAACATGGCGCACAAGCCAGCTCCCAGGAAGGCATTTCTCAATCCTCGCTTCACCAGATATTCATCGCTCTGTTTGTCAATCGGACGGTCGCTTTCCGGAACATTGATGCCCTTCTCCATCGCCATCTCCGCCAACTTCATCCGGTCGTTGTGGCGGCGAATCAGATATCTGATAACCAGGAACACGATAATCAGCGGAGCAAAGACAAACAGCAGACCGAAGATGATACAGAAGATGATGATAACCGACAGCGCTCCGCCACCAAATACCGAACCGATGAAATCGAAAGGATCATCATAGTTACCCAGACTATACTTGGAATGATAAGCATGGTTGGCATTGTCATCTACATCAGCATAGTCGGAAGTATCCGTTGCGGTGGTATCAGAATAGGCAGCAATAGCCTCATCATCCTGAGCTGCTGCTGTCTGTCCGGCAGCAGCCTGCTTATCCACCTGTTGGGTAGTTGGATGATAACGATGTTTTGGAGCTGAAGATGCCAGAGATACCTGGGTAGCTCCGATGCTCAAGATGAGCGCCAATGTGAATATCGCTTTCTTCATATCTAACAATATTTTTATAGTTTTACCTTGTTATTTATTATTTTTTCTATGTCTTAGACGCATCTCTTGGGAAATTAGTTGCAAAGAAACGAAATTTTTCTTATTTTTGCAAACAAAATCAAGAATAAAGGCATAAAATGAAGACATTACCAGAAGATTTCATCCAATATACTCAAGAGTTGATGGGCGATGAACTGTTCCAGCAACTGAAACAGGGCATCACCGAGGGAGAAGCACCTACCAGCATCCGCCTCAATCCTTTCAAATGCAAGGAGGGAGAAGATGCTGCGGGCGAACCGATTCCATGGTGCCCTTCCACCGGTCGCTATCTCTCCACCCGTCCTAACTTCACCTTCGACCCATGGCTCCATGCCGGAAAGTATTACGTGCAGGAGGCTTCTTCCATGTTCGTGGATCTGGTGATCCGACAACTCGTTCACGAACCCGTGATGATGCTCGATCTCTGTGCGGCTCCAGGTGGAAAATCTACCGCCGTACGTGCTGCCCTGCCGGAAGGTAGTCTTCTTTTCAGCAACGAACCGATGCGCACCCGATCGCAGATTCTTGCAGAGAATATCCAGAAGTTCGGTCATCCCGATATGATCGTCACCAACAACTATCCACGCGACTATAAGAAGTCGAAGCTTCAGTTTGATGTCATCCTCACCGATGTTCCCTGCTCCGGCGAAGGTATGTTCCGCAAGGATGATGGTGCCATCAGCGAATGGAGCCTGCAGAATGTGGATAACTGCTGGCACCTGCAGCGCGAAATCGTGAGCGATATCTGGAACAGCCTGAAACCCGGCGGTCTCCTCATCTACTCTACCTGCACCTTCAATGCCCACGAAGACGAAGAGAATATCGCCTGGATCTGCGAGGAGCTGGGGGCTGATGCTATTGCACTCAACGATATCGATGAAGCTTGGAATATCACAGGCAATCTTATCGGCACAGACATCCCTGTCTATCGTTTTCTCCCAGGCAAGACCCGCGGAGAAGGCATCTTCCTCGCAGTACTCAGAAAAGAGGGAGAACCGGAAATGGAGAAGGAGGATAAAAAGAAGAAGAAAGACAAGAACAAGGATAAAGGAAAGAACAGAGGAAACAAGGGAAAGAGTCAGCAGGTTCCAACAGACTGGCTGAAGTCATCCGACTATGAAACGATAGCCGAAGACGACAACTTCTATGCCATCCCAAGCCGATGGAAAGCCATCTATGAAGATGCTGCCAAAAACCTGAAGGTGATACATGCCGGCATCAAACTGGGAACAAGCAAGGGCAAAGACATCATTCCCGACCAGAGTCTGGCACTCTCCACCGAACTCAATACAGAGGTTTTCCCACAGGTAGAACTCTCCTACGAGGATGCCATCCGCTACCTGCGCAAAGAGGCTGTGAATCTTCCTGCAGACACCCCCAAAGGCTACGTGCTCGTTACCTATCAGCAGATGCCTCTGGGCTGGGAGAAGAACATCGGCAACCGTGCTAACAACCTCTATCCACAAGAGTGGAAAATCAAGAGCAGCCACGTGCCGGAAGAGCCCTGTGTCATCAGCAAGAAATAAGTATCAAGAAACAAGATAAAAATTCATCAAGAAGAACCAGTCATCAGGAATGAATATGATCAGCATCATCGCTTGCATCTCTAAAGACAATAGAGCCATCGGCTACCAGAACCGACTGCTCTATCATTTACCATCAGATATGGTTCGCTTCCGTGAACTTACCACGGGGCATACCATCGTGATGGGCAGAAAGACATTTGAATCCCTCCCTAACGGTGCTCTTCCACATCGCCGCAACATCGTTGTCTCTAAAAGTCTGAAAGAGATAGATGGGGCCGAAGTATATCCTAGCCTGGAAGAAGCACTCAGGGCTGCGCAAGGCGACACCTTGCCTGCCCCCAAGGAAAATACAGGAATAGCCAGTCCGGAAGAAATCTTCATCATTGGCGGAGAAAGCATCTATCGCCAGGCTCTTCCTGCAGCCCGGAAACTCTATCTCACCCTCGTAGATAAGAAGCCGGAACAGGCAGATACCTTCTTCCCTGCCATCAACAATTCTGTCTGGGAAGTGACGGAAAAAGAAATGAGGAATGAAAACGGACTGTCGTTCTCATTCCTCACCTATATCAAAAAATAAATTCCTATTCTTCTGTTGTCTCATCTTCCTCATCAGAAACCTGCTGAATATCCTTCAGAGAAAGCTGACGGTCGATGGCTGCATTGAAGGAGATGATGGTCTCGCTTCTAGAAAGCCCCAATGGCTGCAACTTATCGTGGATAATCTCCAGGAGATGGTGGTTGTTGACTGCATAAATCTTGATGAACATATCAAAACCGCCCGTAGTATAATGACACTCTACTACCTCAGGAATCTTCTTGAGTTCTTCTACCACCTGATCAAACTTCTCAGGTTCCTTGAGGAACAATCCCATATATGCACAGGTTTCGTAACCAATCTTTTCTGGATCGATAACAAATTGAGAGCCTTTAATAATGCCAAGGTTAGTGAGTTTAGCTACACGCTGATGAATGGCAGCACCGCTTACATTACAAGCACGTGCTACTTCCAGAAATGGGATTCGGGCATCCTGAGAAATCAGCTTCAGAATATGCCTATCTAATGAATCTAATACTTGTTTTGCCATAATTTATTATTATTTGCCTGCAAAGGTAGCATTTTTCTAATAAAAAAGCAACTTTTCTAATAAAAAAAATAATAAATTAATATTATTTTTCCTTTTAGAGCATATTATTTCCTATTTTCTACAGCAGAATAGCTTATTTTCAGTGCTTTTGCCTGGCGCAATGCCTGCTTCACATCGGTAATCACTCCCATCCTGGTGTCCTGGTCTGCCTTGATGGAAACGGTCATCAGTTTCTGGTCTTCAGGCGACATCCGCTTCTTCTCGGCAGAGATATAATCCTGCACATCAGAAGCACTGGCAAACTTGTCATTCATCTGTATCTGGGTACCTGAGCCGTATTTGCCCTGCAGATCCTTGGTTGGCTTTCCTATATAAATATGACTTACAGCCGACTTCTTGGTCAGGCGTGTGAGATTCTTTCCTTCAGGCATACGGCATTCCACCTTTAAGGTAACCTGTCGCATGTGGGTAACGATCATAAAGAAAAAGAGTACCGAGAAAATCAGATCCGGCAAAGATGACGTATTCAACTCCGGAACCGAATGCGATTTTTTACGAAAATTCATCATTTGGCGCCTCCTTTCTCCTGAGCAGACTGGGTTTCCTGTTTCTCTTCCGCATCAGCATCTACACTCTTGTCTTCATGAGTCATCGCATTGGCATACGACTCCGTAATGCGCTGAGGACAGAGCTTACGCACCTGCTCCTTCTGATCATTGTTCAAAAGCGCAAAGTCTCTATGATATTTCTTCTGGGCTGCCTCATTGCGAAGTTGCGCATAGGCTTCCATCAACTCATTCTGCATCTGGAAATAGAGGTTGTAGTTGGCATCACGGTCGCTCTCGATGGAAATCAGATGTTTCTTACCCAGACGATGCACCAAGCGGACGGTTTCCTGCTTTAGATTTTCCAGCTTCATCGGCTGGTTGTTCACCAGCAGCGTATCTCCAGCCGTAAGATGAATCGCCATCAGACTGTTCTTATCCACCACCGATTCCTGCTGTTCCTTCTTCTGAGGTTCAGGCGAAGGCAGCTGGCGCAACAATCCCTTATCCACATCCATGGATGTGGTTACAAGGAAGAATATCAGCAGCATAAACGAGATGTCGGCTGTTGAGGTGGTATTCAATCCCGGGGTTTCGTTACGATTCCTTCTTATCAGCATTGCTTTATGATATGATACTAACTATTTTTTTTGATTGATAATTACAGGCAGTTACTGCTTCTTTCGGATATATCGGGTGGCACCGAAGCAAACGGCTCCAATGCCTGCCAGCAACATCAGCAGCGAGGTGATGACAAACATATCAGAAAGTTTCAGCCACAACCAGTCGGCGTAGTTCTCGCCATTGATGAGCATCGGATCGGAAACTCCAAAGAGGAAGGTAAGAACCAGAACTGCCAGCAAGGTAAGCCAGGTGATACGGAAGATACGACGCACCGGCACACCATTCACCATGGCTTCCGACTTGCTGCTCCGGTAATCCTTCACCATCGAATAGACAGCCAAGCCAACTCCTCCTATCAGGAAAAGCCACATCAGGAAGATGAGCACATCGGTAAAAAGAGGGGCATTGAAGTCGGGGTTCTCATCGAAAGGCAAATCATAACCTATCAGATAGAACAGACCGAAAACCAGCACAGCCAAACCTATCATCATACGGAAAACCTTCTGAGATATCTGTTCGGCAGACTTGTTATTCGCCTTTGAATTCGATTTTGAAAATTGAAATTTAACCATAGATTCAAAGATAAAGCTATTTTCTCTTGGCAATGATATCCATCAATGTAACAGCCGATTCTTCCATCTGACTGGTGAGATGTTCTACCTTGGAAAGGATATAGTTATAGAACACCATCAGAATCAAGGCTACAATGATACCGAAGATGGTAGTAATCAGTGCCACCTTCATACCCGAAGCCACGATGGTAGGACTGATATCTCCCGCCTGCTGAATCTGGTCGAAAGCCATCACCATACCAATCACCGTACCCAGGAATCCGAGGGAAGGAGCCATGGCGATGAAGAGCTTGATCCAGGAACATCCCTTCTCCAGGTTGGCAGCCTGCACGGTGCCATATCCACTTACCGAGCGCTCGATATCATCGAGATGCTCATCTATATGCATCAATCCCTGATAGCAGATAGAAGCTACAGGTCCACGGGTATTGCGGCAAAGTTCCTTGGCACCTTCCACATCCCCAGCCTCTACCTTCTGGTCGATATCCTGCATCAGCTTCTTGGCATTGATTTCAGAAAGACTGAGATAGATGATGCGCTCAATACAGAAAGCCAGACCCACAATAAGAGCGATGGCAACGAGCGACATAAAGCCGGCATTACCCTCTATGAACTTCGTCTTAAGAGCTTGATGAAATCCGATATTCTCGTCTTGTGCCATGACAGGCAGAGAACACATTACTGTGAAAATAAATATTGCGAAACGCGCAATAGCTGTATTTTTCTTCATAATCATATATACCTTATTATATATATAAAAAAGCGGAAAGAGGGGGATTCGAACCCCCGATTCCCTTTAGGGGAATACACGCTTTCCAGGCGTGCCTCTTCAGCCACTCGAGCACCTTTCCAGTTTCGAAGTACAAAATTATCACTTTTTATTCGAAAATCCACATATTCGTTTGCTTTTTACATTTCTTTAACTAGAGAACATATAAAACAAGCGCCCTGAAAGGGCAAAAGCATCTATTTTAAAGCTTTTGCCCTTTCAGGGCGACTTGTTGATTGCATATTAACCCAGGGTGTTGCCCTGGGCTAAGAGCTTCTGCCCTTTCAGGGCGTATGGCGTCTCCAAGAGTACAAGCCCACTAGGCGTCCCGGCAGAATTGTAAATCCGGCGAGACACCTAGCGGACTTCCCCACTTGCAAAAGTTCTGTCCTTTACTTCTCAGGAATAATCTCAAAGATTTCGGCTGAACCATCCAACTGAACCTTCGCTGCCTTCTTCACCAATTCTACCTTGCAGAATGACTGGTCGATGTTGGTTGTTGCCAATACCTTGCCCTTGGCATTCAGCTGGCGACAAACCAATGATTTGCCTGGAGCCAACTTCAACAGCAGGGTGTAACCCTTTACATTCTTTTCTACACCCATAGTAAGGGTGCCCTCGTTAGTGAATGAGGTGCAAGGGTTCTCATCGAAACCATACATCGCTGCCTGCAGATTGCCTGCCTCTACAGGAAAACTCAAACGCTCTGGGGTAGTTGGGTTCACCTCGAAGGTACGGACTGCAGCCCAGTTGCGCTTGTCAGACTTCAACTTCCTGATGCGGATATAACGAGCCTCAACGGGAGAACCGGTCTTCCAGTTAATGATATACTGCTTCTTCAACTCACCGGTAAGCGCCTTCCATTCCTTCTTGTCAAGAGAATACTCCAAAACTGTATTGTCGAAGTAATCCACATCATCTACAGAGTTACGTCCCTGAAGGATTCTTACCTCAGAAACAGGACGAACACAACCTAAGTCTGCACCAATCCAGTCGCCAGTGTTCTGACCATTACCTGATGTATAATAGGTAGTAGAATCATTGTCAAACATCGCCTTGCTCTGGGTAGTTCTCAAGGTGGCATAAGTACCGATACCCTTATAGAAAGCAGGCACCTTGCCAGTCAACTTCTTGAAGAAACCAGAAGCCATATCATCCATAGACTGCTCATAGAATGGCTGCAATACCATGGTTCCAGACTTGTGCTTCTCGTAAGCAGCCACATCTTCCTTGCTCATACGGTTGTTGACATAGCCATCCCAGAAAGCCTGGTCATTACCAGCCTTGTACTCCTTGATGAGCTGCATGGTCTTCAAGCCACGGTTACCCAATTTGCCAAACTCAGTCAACCAAGGACGGAGTTCCTTCATCAGCAAGGCATTCTTGCAGTTTGCCTCCATCTGAGCAGGTGCATTCTTCACCTTTTCAAATTCCTTCTGCAAAGCATTGAACTCTGCATCTGTAAAGTTGTCGATGCGGAAGCTCTTGGTTTCCCATGATTCGATACGGCGATAACCGGTTTCTGTATCGCATGAGTGCATGGCGAATGTACGATAAGCATCGTGTGCCTCAGGAGTGAGATCTACCAGACCACGCTCCCAGTTGTCGAGCGGATTATAGTTGGCGATATTCCATGCATAGTCAGCTACACCGTAGAGAGCCAGCTTGGAAGCCTCACCATGCTCCATTGGGTTGCTCACGAGACCACAGAGATCCTTGTTGGTCAAGTCGGTCTGCAAACCATAGGTAGGACCCTGCATGATGATATGGCGTGCATAATCGGTTACAGGGAAGTTCCACCAGTAATAAGCAGGACGCTTGATACGGGAGTTCACCCAGTCGAGGGTCTCGCGGGTCAGGTCGCTGCAAACCACATCACCCGTCCAGAATATATTGATGGATGGGTCGAGGGTGTTGCCGAAGATGGCGAGAGAACCGGTTGGCTTTGGATTCGCCCAGAGACGGGTATAATCGGTAGGACACATCACGAGTGGAGCAACATCGCCCTTAGCCTTCACAAATTCCTTTTCGAGGCGGTTGAGAAGTTCCGACTGCTTCACTGGGTTGGCACCCTCGCCGGAAATATCATCGAAGAAGATGGCGAAAGAACGCACACCGAGGTCGTACATCAGATTGAGCTTGTGAACCAGGTTCTGATAGTCTTCCTCGTTCCACTTGATGTCCTGTCCCGGATGGATAGCCCACACGAAATCTACACGGTTGCGACGGCAAGCCTGTACGAGTTCGCTGATGTTCTTAGCCTCTTTCTCAGGATAAGGCAAGCGCCAGTTAGGGCAGCTGTGATAAGGATCATCCTTTGGACCATAGAGATAGGTGTTCATCTTGTTCTTTCCATAATAATCGATGAGGGAAAGACGCACCTGATGAGACCAAGGCTCACCATAGAAGCCCTCTACCACACCACGGTTTGGAAGATCAGGGTAGTCGTTGCAAGTGGTATAAGGCATCTGGCCCTTTGCCATCTCGCTGTTTACAATCTGGCGCAAGGTCTGCAAGCCATAGAAAGCACCACGCTCATCGTATCCCACAATCTGGATACCCTTGGCATCAGCCCTCAGGCTGTAAGCACCCGATACAGGCTTCACTCCTGCTTTAGCAGCAAGCTTCTCACCGAAATCAATAGTCAGGCGAATGCCCTTGGCGTTAGCGGTCAGGAACTTCACATCATCAGCAAACTTACCTTTCTTGTCAATCACCTTGACACCCTTCTGCAGGTCGAGTCGGTTAGCAGCATCCACATTCAGGAGATGTGGTGTAGGACTCACAATGAGTCCGTGATGATCCAGTTTCTTACCAGGAATCATGTGCACGTCCTGCTTTTCAGAACGCTGGCCGCTCAGGTCTTGTGCCTGAGTGCCCTGAGCAAATGCAGCCATCAGGAGGGCTGCCATCAACATTTTTCTAGTCATAACGAATAGTTGGTTTAGGATTTATTTTTATTAAATTTTATATATTTACTAAAGCTTTTGCCCTTACAGGGCGCTTTGCTGATTGCCATTATAACCCAGGGTGTTGTCCTGGGCTAGGAGCTTCTGCCCTTTCAGGGCGTGTGGGGCATTTCCCTAGAAGTGAAAGACGCTTTCTACATTCTTATTCGTCTGTTCTGCGAATTCCTCCTCACTCACTCCGTATGCTTTCGCCAGAGTCTTGAGCACTTCTATCACGAAAGCGCTTTCATTGCGCTTGCCACGATAAGGCACGGGAGCCATATAAGGACTGTCGGTCTCCAGGATGATGCGATTCATAGGAACCGCAGCCGGAAGGTCTTCTCTGAGATGACTGCTCTTGAAAGTAGAAACACCGCCGATACCCAACACGAAGTTATCGAAAGAGAGAAGCTCTTCAGCCTCCTTCTGATTGCCGGTGAAGCAGTGGAACACGCCGCCAGGCAGGTCTTTCTGATATTGACGGAGCAAGTGCACCATCTCGTTCTGTGCCTTGCGGCAATGAATCATCAGGGGAAGTCGGGTTTCTACCGACCATTTCACCTGTTCCTCGAATGCCTCCAACTGCTCCTGCTCAAACTCACGGCTCCAGTAATAATCCAGTCCGATTTCGCCAATGGCGATAAAGTCAGAAATCTGCATCTTTCGGAGTTCAGCCAGCTGATCCTTCCAGTCTGCCTTCACCTCTTCAGGATGCAAACCGATCATCGGATAGGCATAACCCGGATATTCCCGACTCAATGCCAGGACAGCGTGCGTGGTCTTCACGTCGATGGCAGGCAAGAACACCTTGCCTACCCCCGCTTCCCTGGCACGAGCGAAAGCTTCCGCTCTATCCTCATCAAACTCTTCTGCATCGAGATGAGTATGCGTATCTATTACTTTGAACATTGAACTTTGAACTTGATGATTAGTACTGGCGCTTCATCATTTTCTGTGCATACTTCGCCAACTCTTCCTTGCGATCAGCAGGCACATTCACAGCATCAAGATACTTCTTGCTCTGCTCGAAGTAATAGGCAATCTTATCCTGTGCCATCTTGTCGATACCAATCTCGTTATAGAGACGGGTAACAGCAGCTACCTTCTCATTGCGGTCGAATTCCTTGGCATCCACCCATTTCTGGAGTTCAGCACGCTGGGCATCGTTGGCATGGTTGAAGGCATTGATGAGCATGAAAGTCTTCTTGTTGGAAGTGATATCACCACCAATAGCCTTACCGAACACCTTGGAATCACCATATACATCGAGGAAATCATCCTGCAGCTGGAAAGCCAAGCCGATCTGCTCGCCAAACTTATAGAGATTGTCAGCATCCTCAGCAGAAGCATCAGCCAGGATGGCACCAATCTTCAGGGCACAAGCCAGAAGCACACTGGTCTTGAGGCGAATCATCTCGATATACTCCTCTTCCTTCACATCATTGCGGTTCTCAAACTCCATATCATACTGCTGTCCCTCTCCAATCTCAAGGGCTGTAGTAGTAAAGAGCTTCATCACCTTGGCAAGATGCTGATCGTCGCACTGTGCCATTCTCTCGTAAGCCAACACCAACATACTGTCACCAGAGAGGATAGCAGTATTGGCATCCCACTTCTTGTGTACGGTCTCATGACCACGACGGAGGTCAGCATTATCCATCAGGTCGTCATGCAAGAGAGTATAGTTGTGATAAGTCTCAAGAGCTATCGCATTCATCAGAATCTTCTCAGGATCATTCTTGAAGAGATTGTATCCCAAGAGCATTAAAACAGGGCGAATACGCTTTCCACCTAAAGAGAGTACGTACTTCACCGGTTCGTAAAGCGACAATGGTTTACGATTGTATGGGAGATTTGCCAGGAAATCATTCACCATTACCAATAATTCTTCTGATGTCTTCATATCTATCATATTTCTAATTTATAATATCTGATTTATAATCTGTCTTGAAATTGAGTATTCAGTTATTTTATCTTTTATAACTTGAATACCACCGGAATGGCAATCATGGTACGGCACACCTTGTTCTTGTCCATACCCGGTTTCCATTTGGGCATCATCTTCATCACGCGGAGCGCTTCAGCATCAAGGGCAGCATCCACCGAGGTACTTACCTTGGTATTGGCGATGCTTCCATCCTTGTTCACGATGAAGGTTACCACCACCGTGCCTTGTACCTTGTTGTTCTGCGCCACCTGCGGATACTTCAGGTTCTTGGTGAGCCACTGCATAAATGCCGACCAGCCTCCCGGAAACTCCGGAATCTTCTGCACCACGGTAAACTTGATAGGAGCCTCAGCCTGTGTATCTGCCGGATCCACCGCCGTCTCAGGAGCCGCCTCCTTGACGTCAGCCCCTTCTACCACTCCCGAGCCATCACCGATTACCAGCGAGCTGGTAGTAGTGCTGATCTTTTCCGGTGTCTTCTTGACCATTTGCTGTTCGGTAGGTTTCACCTCCTGGGTGATAGCCTGCGATGCAGCTGCCTTCGCCATAGCCTCCGCACTCACCATATCTTTCTGGTCGGGCGGAGTTGACATTTCCATATCTTGCGAAAGATCTTCAAAGTTCTCTGCCCAGTCATCATCTCCCTGCGGATTTCTGGAATATTGCAATCCTACAAAAAGAAGCGTAAAGGCAATAAGGAGTCCCAGCAGGAAAAAGGTTACCCGCTTGTCCTCCAACTGTGCACGATCTGATTTCTTTATTTCCACAATATCTATTATCTACTATTTGCAGACTTGTTCACCCGTTTTTGGGGTCCAAACTGCAATATTTTACATTCTCTTTCGTTATTTTCTACGAAAACATTGCAAATTTACGTCTTATTTCTCAAAAAAGCCGTATCTTTGCCAAAGAATTAGATATTTTAAATGAAAAAAGTTGTTTTTTCCATTATATTGACGCTTTTCGCGACAAAAATGGGGGCTCAAGAGAGTCAGACGGGGTATAACTTCCTCCGACTCCCCGTCAGTGCCCATGCTGCTGCCTTGGGAGGCGATAACATCACCTTGATAGAAGATGATGCGGCACTTGCTTTCCATAACCCAGCCCTGCTGGTTTCGGTGAACGACCGTACCCTCAACTTCAACTACATGAACTATATGAAGGGGGTGAATATGGCTTCAGCTTCATTCAACCGTATCGCCGGAGAGAAGGCTTCGTGGGCGGTATCGGCACAGTATGTGGATTATGGCAAGATGAAGCAGACCGATGAGAACAACATCCAGATGGGTGAATTCTCGGCTAAGGATATCTGTCTGGCGGGTACTTTCTCCTACCTGCTCAGTGAACGCCTCGTGGGTGGTATTACTGCCAAATTCATCACCTCGTATATCGGTGATTACAACTCCATCGCCATGGGGGTGGATCTGGGACTCAACTACTACGATTCAGAAAAAGAGTGGTCGGTTTCTGCAGTAGCCAGAAACCTGGGTGGACAGCTCAAGGCTTATGATGAAGAATACGAGAAGATGCCGATTGACCTACAGGTGGGTGTCAGCAAGCACTTCATCAATACTCCCTTCCGCGTTTCAGCCACCTTGGTGAATCTGAACCATTGGGATAAGGGAATCAGAAACCATGCAGTATTAGGTGCCGATCTGCTTTTGAGCGAAAGCCTCTGGGTGGGAGCCGGCTATAACTTCCGACGCCACGATGAAATGAAAATCGTAAACGGAGAAGATGAGACCAGCAGCCATGGAGCCGGATGGTCGTTGGGTGGCGGTATCAATCTAGAGCGCTTCCATCTCAACATCGCCTACGGCAAATACCATGTCAGCAGCAACAGTCTGCTGCTGAATATCGACTACAGATTATAGAATACTGATTATTGAATACAGATTTATAGAACAGAAAAACTTTTCAGATTTAAAGACATGAAGAAGATTACAATAGCAATTGACGGTTACTCTTCTTGTGGAAAGAGTACCATGGCAAAGGATCTTGCCAAGGAAATCGGATATGTGTATGTAGATACAGGTGCCATGTATCGCTCAGTTACGCTCTATGCCCTGCACCACCAGCTCTTCGATGAGGATGGCAAGGTAAAGGTAGCAGAGTTAGAGACTGAGATGCCAAACATCCACATCTCTTTCAAGTTCAATGCCGAAACCGGTCGCCCAGACTGCTACCTCAATGGTGAGTTGGTAGAAAAGGAAATCCGCTCGCTGGAGGTTTCCAATCACGTAAGTCCAGTGGCAGCCATCCCATTCGTAAGAAAGGCATTGGTAGCCCAGCAGCAGAAAATGGGCGAAGACAAGGGCATCGTTATGGATGGCCGTGACATCGGTACCACCGTTTTTCCTAACGCAGAACTGAAGATCTTCGTTACGGCAAGCTCTCAGGTAAGAGCACAGCGCCGTTTCGATGAGCTCAAGGAGAAAGGAATGCCTGCCGACTTCGAGGCAATCCTGAAGAACGTAGAGGAGCGTGACTATATTGATACCCACCGTGAGACCTCTCCTTTGCGCAAGGCTGATGATGCCATCACACTCGACAACAGTGAGATGACAATTCCAGAACAGAAGGAATGGTTGATGAAACAGTATCAAAAAGCCGCAGAAAAGTGACAAAAAGCTGCTTTGTCGTAGAAAGCCTGCAGAAGATTGCAAAAATATATTAAAATTTCAGTTTAATATAAAAAAACTGCCATTTTAAAGAATTGACTTTGCAAAAAAACGTCGTTTTATTTATCTTTGCAGACATAATGACAAGGTAGTAATGATATAGATTATAAATTTTGAGTTAATTACTGTTTTTTGAAGGTGATAAGTCCTCGTGAGAAGATTTATCACCTGTTTTTATTTGATGAGATGAATCATCAGATTACCTGTTTTCTCTTTATGATAAGGTATCCTTGATGATTTTCTCCTTGCATTCTTCCATCAGCCATTTAGGAGTACTGGTAGCACCACAGATGCCTACGGTATTCACCCCCTTCAGCCAATCCATATTGATTTCTTCGGCACTCTCTATCTGATAGCTGTTGGCATTCACGCTCTTGCACTCCTTGAAGAGCACCTTTCCATTGCTGCTCTTTCTGCCACTGACAAAGAGGATGACATCATGCTTGCTGGCAAAGGAGGCGATATTTGGCATTCTGTTAGCCACCTGGCGGCAGATGGTATCAAAGCTCTTGAAGGTTGCGCCCTCTACGATATGCTCCTGGCAATACTCGATGATGCGATGGAACTCATCAAGACTCTTGGTGGTCTGGGAATAGAGATAGATATCACGGTTGAAATCCAACTTACCTACTTCCTTCAGATGCTCTACATCCTCAAACTTCTCTACCACGAGGGCATGACTCTCGGTCTGTCCTACCAGTCCCAGCACCTCGGCATGTCCCTTTTTTCCGAAGATGACAATCTGCGCCTCCGGATTGCTCACATACTGCTTCTTGATGCGGCGCTGCAACTGGAGTACTACCGGACAGGTGGCATCAATAATCTCAATATTATTCTGCTCTGCCAGCGCATAAGTCTCAGGCGGTTCACCATGGGCACGAAGCAGCACCTTCACACCGTGAAGCTCCTTCATCTCCTCATGGTCGATGGTGATCAGCCCTGCCTCATGCAGGCGCTCCACCTCCATGCCATTATGCACAATATCACCCAGGCAGTAGAGTGTACTGCCCTTTTCCAACTCTTCTTCAGCTTTCTTGATGGCAGTGGTTACGCCGAAGCAGAAACCACTACCATTATCTATTTCTATCTGCATTACTTTACATTTATTCTAATTACTACTTTGGCATTCTCCGAATCATTGGTAATCATGAGAATACGTGGATGCTTGGCACGCGACTTCTTCAGATCGGCAGCTACGGCTGTCACCTTCATCTTCACGGTCTCTCCCGGCTGAATCTTACTCTTCTTCAACTGTACCTGCAAGCCCATGTTAAACATCTGCATGCTTCGGATATCCAAAACCGACTTACCCTTGTTGGTAATCAGGATTTCTCCCTTCCGCTTCTTCTTGCCGTTGAAGCTTCCCAGATTCAGATCGGTAGTAGAGAGTTCCACCTTCGGAGCCAGTTCCTTCTGCTCGGCAGTCAACTTGTCGAAACTTGGCAGGAGAACGGCAGAAACCACGATTTCCTTCTCTGGAGCAATCTTGTCGCCAGGACGCTCACCCAGATAAACAGAAGTCTGATTCAAACCGAAGTCATGCAGCTTCTTCGAATCCAGCACGAAGGTAATCTCTGCAGAACGGTGAGGAGCCACCCTGGATGGCGAAACAGACGCCTGGAGATAATTAGGAAGATGCATGACCACAGGTTCCATCATCTCCTCTGTAGGATTGAAGATATGGATGCGCTGTACCGGACGGTCGCCACGGTTTACGTCATCAAACTCCACCTCCTGGGCATCCGACTTGAGTTCGCCAAGCAGTTCATTATATGGACCTGCGAAATCTACCACATTGCTCACTACCTTACCACGCATAGAGAGGATAAAAGGTTCCTCCGATGCATTGCTGTAGAGGCATATCTGCTTGTGGAATGTACCCATCTGCTTGGCATCATACACCGTCTTGACCACGAAGCTGTCGCCAGGCGCCACACTGTTCTTCGGATACACCACCTCTGTACATCCGCAACTCTTATACACCTGATGGATGATCAGCGGTTTGCTGCCCTCATTCTTCATCAGGAACTCAGCAGTCACCGGCTTGCGGAATACTACCTGACCACAATCCACAACCTCGTGCTGAGTACTTATTTTCTGTGCCGACGCAGACACCGCCAACAGCGATGAAAGCATCAATATATTCATTCGTTTCATACTATTCTATTCGTAATTATCAATCCTTGTTTTAATTATTAACTGTCATCTTATATGTCTCCGTGCGACCTCCAAACTCCGGACTGTAGGTACACTCTGCCGTGCAGGAGCCCGACTGGTAGTCGCCCTTACGGTCAACATAATATTCCATTTCTACGAAATGCTTACCTTTAGATAAACGATCAAAATAGAAATTTGTTGTATTATCCTTAGGAGAAACATAACATTCCATACCCCACTGGTAACCGCTCAGCTGATTGACAGACTCCAGACAGGCTGCCCGCTTGTCCACAATCTTCACGAAATCGTAGTCCCGGTCGGCTGTGATGGTGATGATGACCTTGATCTTATCTCCCACCTTTGCCTTCTTCTGGTTTTCTACCTTACGGCTAACCTTGATGCCCGATTCCAGAGAAGCGATTTCGCTGACTGGCTGCTTGAACTCTGCATACACGGCACCCCAGCTGGTATAATCGCTCTTCTTGTTGATGCTCAGGGTAGATGCCTTACCCGCCTTTTCGGTCTTGACATAACCCAGCGTAGTAGAATCCTGCGGCATCGGCAACAGCTTGCCATCCAGTTTCAGCACGGCATTCTCAGCCTTTCTGTTCCAGTTGCACTCATTACCCTTCATAAAGGCATAGACGGCATCCACGGTGTTCACCGGCGTATCCCAAACCTGAGTGCGCTTCGACATCAGGAGCCAGCGCTGCAGTTCCTCAATGGTCTGCTTGTCGTTTGGCTTCAGCATCTGCATCGCTTCTATCACGGATACCTGGGTAGGAATCTTATAGTTTCTCCAGCTGTAGAGTGCCTTGCGGGTATCGTAGTAGCGGCCCATCTCCTCGCGATAAACGGCATATTCGTTCACGCTCTGCAGATATTCGCCAGCCGTCTCGCGGTAGGCAGCATTCTGCTGGCTGTTCTTGACAAGCACCACGGCAGCACGTGCCTTACCATAGATGGTGAAATCGCCAGTCATCTTCGACATCTTTTCCAGGAGATAACTCTTGTCTGCTTCCTGATTCTGCTTCATCTTTCTGCCATCCATCGAGAGGATGTAGAGATAATGCAGTGCCTGTTCGCTAGGACTCACTTTCTGCTTTTTCTCCTCCTGCTTCTTCATTTCTCTTACTTCCCGAGCGGTCTGCCAAGAGAGATAATCAATGGCGGAAGACAGCATCTTGGCGGTGGATTTCTGAACACCGGCAACGGCATTCAGACGAACCATCATTTCGGCTACCGATGTTGTCATATATCTGTTGCCCTTCATTCCCTTCCACCAGGAGAAGGAACCGTCAGCATTCTGCAACTTCTTCAGTTTCTCCACCTGATTCTGTAAGCGGATGGTCTCCTGAGAGAGATTCTGCTCTGGCTGTTTTTCCAGCGAGAGATGCTTTTGGATATGGGTGGTGATGGTATTGGCGTAAATGGCAGACATCAGTGAGATGGCATCCTCCTCATCCGGATTGCTGATAGACGGCAGCGCCTTGATCATCAGCCAACTAGGATTGTTGGTATATTCCACGGTCACCTTTGCATCCTCTGCTCCCTTCGCCTGCTTGCCCTCCTTGTTCAGAAAGAGTTTGCTCAGGTCAAAGTTCTGCTCGCCCGGCTGGTGCAGGGTGATAGGCAGGGTATTCACCACGGGTTCTCGGTTGCTCAAGACAGGCAGATAGTGCTGTTCACCATCGCTGTAGCCATTACCGGCAGCCACCACCTTATTAATATATACGCCTTCTTTCAGTCCCTGGACATCAAAGGAGATG
>JAIINY010000011.1:0-22790 GCA_022741625.1 Prevotella sp.
CGCCTATCACCAAGTCAACCTGCTGCTATTGCGAGAGTACCTACCCGGTCAATGCGCTGGTTCCCCGTGATGTAGAGGATTACGAGATTACAGATGAAGGTATCCGTGCGCTGACCCAGAGCGGACTGCTCTTCAGCAACATGACTAATACTTACGATAACTATATGGAGTATAGTCTGCTGCAGAACCGTCTGCATCGCCAGCTTCTGGAAACCTACCGCGATGATCAGATATCAGTAATCGTAGGCAAGATCTGGATTCTCAACCCGAAACAGGAGACCATCAAGATCAAGGATGCCATACAGGCAAAGTTCTGCCGTCTCTTCAACAGTCACAAGGTATCGTACAACAACAACATCTTCTACGTTACCTATACGGCATTTGACGAGAAGTCTGAGATGGAAGCACAGCAGCACCTGAGCAGGGAGATGTCGAAGGCTATCAGAAAGGTATCCAATATGATAGAACCCGACGAAATCATCTGCTGTGTACTCAATACCAAGCACAAGGGAATGAGCGGACAATATGATGACTTCTTCGACAAGATGAACTTCATAGAGCTGACTCCAGATGACTACTGCACATATTCGGAGAATCCGATAACAGACGAAGAAACCGTGAAGCAGCAGAAAGAACGACTCGACATCGCTCCGGAAGAAGACGAAACCGACAAGGCACTGAAGAAAGTGAAACTCTACAAGGATCTGGTAGGAATACTCATCGCCATCGCCGGTATTCTCGTCCTCATCGTCATCCTGGCACTCACCATACTGAGATAAGAGAAGAAAGGAAACTGAAGATATGTTTAGTATAGCAGATACGATCAACCGCTTCTGGGACTGGATTGCCACACTCTCGTTTGCGAGCATTGCCAACACCTATTGGTTCCTCTTCTTCGTCGAGGTTCCAAGATACTACCTGCTGGAGTATCTAGTGATCTTCAACCGGCTGATGACTCGAAACAAACGAAACAAGGAAAAGGAGCTTGCCCGCTTCTATCTCTATAGAGAAAACCCACTCATCAGCATCCTGGTGCCGGGTAAGAACGAAGGCAAGAATATCTATAAGATGGTGAAGTCGCTGAATGAGCAGACTTACCGGCACTACGAAATCATCGTGGTGGACGACGGTAGCAACGACGACACCAAACTGATATGCACCGACCTCTACCGTGCGGGACTCATCACGCACTACCTGAGATTGGAAACCCGTGGCGGCAAGGCTGCTGCCACCAACTACGGAGCGAACATGGCACGGGGAAAATACATCGTAAGCCTCGACGCCGACTCTTCGCTCGACCGTGACGCACTGGAAAATGTGCTTCTGCCCTTCTACCTCGACAACGAGGTGAAAGCCGTGGGAGGTTGCATCGAGGTGAGAAACTACAAGGAGACAATCTGCTCATCACTCCAGGCATTCGAATACCTGAAGCGAATACAGGTGGGCCGATCCGTAACCAGCGACCTGGGTATCTACCACATCATTTCGGGAGCCTTCGGCGCTTTCGAGCGCAAGACACTGAAGGAAGTGGGATTCTGGGACATAGGACCGGGACTCGACGGAGACATCACGCAGAAGTTCCGCAAGGCTGGCTACAAGGTGATATTCGCCGAAGATGCGATCTGCATGACCAATGTACCAACCAAATGGTACAAACTGTATCATCAGCGCATCAGATGGTCGAGATCGCTCGTGAGATTCCGTCTGCGAAAGCATCTCGACATCCTGCTGCCTACCAAGAACTGGAGCATCCTCAACTGGTTGTCGAATATGGAAAGCGTGGTGTTCGACTGCGTATTCAATTTCCTGTGGCTGTGGTATATGATTCAGCTTGCCATCACCTACAACAACCATATCGTGGATGTGCTGCTGCTGGGCTACTTCATCCGTGTATGCCTGTCGCAACTGGCATTCATTCTGGTACTGCTGGTAACGGAAAGAAAGAAAACCGCCTGGTTCCTCTATCGGTTCATGCCGCTTATGTCGCCATACACAGGCTACTTCCTGCGCTTTGCCCGACTGTCGGCACACCTACAGGAACTGTTCTTCCGCACCTCTTACAAGGATGCGTGGAACCCAAAGAAGACCTCCAGATACGCACAGCTGGAAGGAATCTAAGGTAAAAAGTAAACCTGAAAATAGTAATAATAATAATTAAAATAATATAGATATATGACAAACAAACCTTATGAGTTTAAGGTTGGAGTGATAGGACTGGGCTACGTAGGTACCCCCCTAGCATGCTTATTCTCAAAGAAATACGATACATGGGGTTATGATAACAATGCGAAAAAGGTAAACAAACTTATCCAGACGCAGATGAATCAGAACAAAATGCTATCGAAGGCCTTGGCTCAGGGACTAAAACTGACTAGCGACATAGAAATGCTCAGGAAGTGCAATGTGTATATCATTGCGGTTCCTACACCTGTCAACAAGTCGAACAAGCCAGACATCAGTTGCGTAATATGTGCCACCCGCTCCGTAGGTGCCATCCTGAAAGAGGGCGATATCGTGGTATATGAATCGACTGTATATCCCGGACTCACCGAGGAAGTATGCGCTCCACTGCTGGAGGCAACATCCGGCTTGAAGCTCAACCAGGATTTCTATGTAGGCTTCTCTCCGGAACGCATCAATCCGGGCGATACCGTACACACCATCGAGAACATCGTGAAGGTAACCAGCGGTTCTACCCCCGAAGCTGCCGAGATCATCGATTCGCTCTACTCATCTGTGCTGACCCACGGAACCTTCAAGGCAAAGAGCATCAAGGTGGCAGAGGCTAGCAAGCTGATGGAAAACTGCCAACGTGACGTTCAGATAGCCTTCTTCAATGAAATGCAGAAGATATACGACAAGATGGGCATCAGCATCCAGGACGTTACGGCTGCCGCAAGTACCAAATGGAACTTCGTGCCTGCTACCCCGGGACTGGTGGGCGGTCACTGCATCGCAGTGGATCCCTACTATCTCATCAACAAGGCACAGGAGGTGGACGTGGTTCCATCCCTCCTCTCTACGGCACGCGAGGTGAATGAGCAGATGGCAATATGGATGGCAGGAAAGATCAAGAGTGCCAGCGAGGTAAGAAACTTCGTTCCGGCAGAGACCAACGTTCTCATCCTGGGCTTCTCATTCAAGCCAGACAGTGATGACATCCGTAACACCAAAGTAGCCGACCTGTACATCAATCTCGTTGGCACGGGATACAAGACCACGCTCTACGACCCATTGGTGGATACAGAAGAAGTAAAAGAAGAATATGAAATCAAGATTACCGACAACCCTTCCGTGCTCGATCAAAAGTATGAAATCGTAGTCATCGGTACCAATCATAAAATATTTAATAACCTAGACATGAATAAGATTCTCACCGATAAGGGTTTCGTGTGTGATATCTACGGAATCCATAAGGTAAGGGCTTAGGATTGTCGCAACGAGTTGCGAGAAATGAATAGTAAATGTAAAGTATTAGTAGTAGATGATATTCACGAGAATATTGAATTAGTTGCTGATATGCTGAAAGGCTTAGACGTTGAGATTCAGAAAGCGGACGGTGGAGCTAAAGCTATCGAACTGGTAGATAGCTTCCAGCCCAACATCATCCTGCTCGACCTGATGATGCCCCAGGTAAACGGCTGGGACGTCATCAAGCACGTCAGAGCTTCTTACGACAAATCGGAGATGGCAATCATTGTGGTTTCCCTGCTCAACAACAAGGACAACATCGACGACTGCTATGAGATGGGTGTGAACGACTATATCTGCAAGCCTATCATCAAGGCACAGCTGGTCAGCTCTGTAGAAACTCATAAAGAAAACATAGTTGAGCCTACCCCCAAGGCAAGCCCAACTATGGTAGCATTGCATAATAAGAATAATGATGATAAGGCAATCTTCAGAATATAATTGCCCCTACTGCATATCATAAAAAATACGCTCTGCCGGATCTATAATGCTTTCTGCAATATAGATTCGGCATGAGCCACACGTTCTCTGCCAGGAGATTCTACGCCATCTAGCAGATAAGGGATTCCCAGTTTCTCATATTTGTAGATGCCCATCGTATGATAAGGCAATACATCTATGCGCTGGATATTGCTGAGCGTAGAGAGGAAGACTCTCAACTCTTCCAGGTATTCATCCTTGTCGGTAATACCTGGAATAAGGACGTGACGTATCCATACAGGCTTGTGTATATCGCTGAGATAGCGGGCACAATCGAGTATGTTCTTATTGCTATGAAGCGTCAACTTACGATGCTCTTCATCATTGATATGCTTGATATCCAGAAGGACCGTATCTGTAACAGCCATCAGACGCTCGAATTTTTCAAAGAATTCTCCTTCTTTCTTAAATGGTTGCGCCGAGGTATCAAGACAGGTATTGATGCCACGCTGATGGGCTTTCTCAAACAGTTCGATGAGAAAGTCTATCTGCATCAGGGCTTCTCCACCGCTCACGGTAATACCGCCCTTGTCTCCCCAATAACTCTTGAATCGCTCAGCCTTGTCCAGAAGGTCATCAGCTGTCCATTCCTCTCCCACTCCCGTCTTCCAGGAATCCGGGTTGTGGCAGAACTGGCAGCGCATCGGACACCCCTGCAGAAAAATCAGAAAACGGATGCCTGGTCCATCTACTGAACCAAAGCTCTCTATACTGTGAACAAAACCCTTATGCATTCTTTCGAAGATCATATACTCCCCACAATGCAAAAAGACTCATAAATAAGGCTATAACACCTAAAAAAAGAAATACACCCATATTATTTTATCTTTTTAGAAATAATTAAAAACAAGAAGCCCACTTAAACCTGCATTTTACGATAATCAATATATGCCCATAGAGTAAAAGCACCAGCAAGCAAAGCAAAAAAACCCATAAATACTAATAGTTCCATATTTATTTTCCTTTCTTTTTTTTATCTTTAGACATTAATATTAAAAAGAATCCACATACAGCTAGAAACATTGTTATTAGAGCACCAAAAACTAAAAGTTTCCCTGTATCGATATCTTTTTTCATGATACTTGCCAAGATAATACCACCAAATATCAGTTTGGCTAAATCCAAGCAAAATTTTCCTCCTTCACTCCAAAGAGTTGTTTTTTGGTCTATATTCAATTTCATACCGCAAAATTAGTAAAATAATCAATATCTTACTCTATTTTGCAGTTAAATAAGCTAAAAATGCCCGCTAAATATCCTCGGAAAGAAAATCTAGCGGGCAATATTTATTCTTCTAATTGATTAGAGTCTCTCGTGAGCCTGACGAGCGATTACGTCGAGCTGCTGCTCGCGTGTCAAGTCGATGAACTTAACTGCGTAACCACTTACACGGATGGTGAAGTTCTGGTATTCTTCCTTCTCTGGGTGCTCCATCGCATCCTTGAGCTTGTCGATACCGAATACGTTCACGTTCAAGTGGTGAGAACCCTGGTTGAAGTAACCATCCAATACACCTACCAATGTCTGGGCACGCTCCTCATCGTTGTGACCGAGAGCACCTGGGCTGATGGTCTGAGTATTAGAGATACCATCAAGAGCATACTCGTATGGCAACTTAGCTACTGAGTTCAATGAAGCCAAAAGACCGTTCTTCTCTGCACCGTAAGATGGGTTGGCACCTGGAGCCAAAGGAGCACCGGCTGGACGACCATCAGGCATGTTGCTGGTGAACTTACCATATACTACATTTGATGTGATAGTCAAGATAGATGTAGTAGGCTCAGAATTGCGGTATGTATGATGCTTCTTGATCATGTTCATGAAGGTCTTGAGCAACCATACTGCAATCTCATCAGCGCGCTCATCATCGTTACCGTAACGTGGGAAGTCACCCTCGGTCTTGAAGCTGAGAGGGAAATCAGTCTCATCACGGACGATGTTTACCTTGGCATACTTGATAGCTGAGATAGAGTCAACCACGTGGCTGAAACCAGCGATACCAGTAGCGAAAGTACGACGAACATCTGTATCGATGAGCGCCAACTCTGCTGCCTCGTAGAAGTACTTATCGTGCATGTAGTGGATGAGGTTCAATGTCTTCACATAAACGCCAGCCAACCAGTCCATCATATCCATGAAACGTGGCATGAACTCCTCGTATGTCAATACATCACCCTCAACGGCACGATACTTAGGACCGCACTGCTCGCGTGTCTTTGAGTCAACACCGCCAGAAACAGCGTAGGTCAAGCACTTAGCCAAGTTGGCACGTGCACCGAAGAACTGCATTTCCTTACCTGTCTGAGTAGCAGATACACAGCAGCAGATGCTATAGTCGTCACCCCAAACTGGGCGCATTACATCGTCGTTCTCATACTGGATAGAGCTTGTCTTGACAGAAATCAGAGAAGCGTAGTGCTTGAATGCCTTTGGCAAGCGAGAGCTATAGAGTACAGTCAAGTTTGGCTCTGGTGAAGGACCCATGTTCTCCAATGTGTGGAGGAAACGGAAGTCGTTCTTGGTAACCATTGAGCGGCCATCCTGACCCATACCACCAACCTCGAGAGTAGCCCAAACTGGGTCGCCGGTGAAGAGTTCGTTATAAGAAGGGATACGGGCGAACTTAACCATACGGAACTTCATAACCAAGTGGTCGATGAGCTCCTGAGCCTCATCCTCGGTAAGAGTACCCTCGTTCAAGTCGCGCTGGATATAAATATCGAGGAAGGTAGAGATACGACCTACAGACATCGCAGCACCATTCTGAGTCTTCACAGCTCCTAGGTAACCGAAGTACAACCACTGTACAGCCTCGCGAGCGTTCTTAGCAGGCTGGCTGATATCATAGCCATACAACTGAGCCATCTCCTTCAATCCCTTGAGCGCCTTGATCTGCATAGACACCTCTTCACGAAGACGGATTACCTCATCGATCATCTCACGGTCACCCATGTTAGCGAGGTCGTTCTGCTTCTCCTTGATGAGGAAATCGATACCATAAAGAGCCACACGACGGTAGTCACCTACGATACGGCCACGACCGTATGTATCAGGCAGACCAGTGAGGATGTGGTTATGGCGCACGAGTTTCATCTCAGGGGTATAAGCATCAAACACGCCGTCATTATGAGTTTTGCAATACTTGTGGAAAATCTCGTGCAACTTCTCTGATGGCTGGTAGCCGTATGTAGTACAAGCCTGCTCTGCCATCTTGATACCACCGTAAGGCATGAAGGCACGCTTCAAAGGCTTATCGGTCTGCAGACCAACTACCTTCTCCAACTCCTTAGTACCCTCGCCAATATAGGCAGCACCGTAAGCTGTCAATCCAGAAACCACCTCGGTCTCCATATCGAGCACACCACCCTTGGCACGCTCTTCTTTCTGGAGTTCCTTCAACATTCCCCAAAGGGTGTTGGTAGCCTGAGTAGGTTCTGCCAGGAACGACTCATCGCCGTCGTAGCTAGTGTAGTTGTTCTGAACGAAGTCACGAAGATTCACTTCACTCTGCCACAGGTTTCCCTTGAAACCTCTCCATTCTGTTTTCATCATTTTCGTTTATCCTTTATTTTATAAGTTAATAAATATATATAATTGTACACACTGTCATTCTTCTAAACCAGTCAATTTCCACCTTATTATATATAGGCAAATTCCACCTTATTATATATAGGAAAAATCCACCTTTTATATATTGTGGGGATAAAAAAGCCCGAACACGTTTGTGCCCGGGTTTTTATACACCTTGTCCGCAAGGTGTCTGTACGTTGTTATTACCGATGAGTCCATTCCCACCAGCATTATCTTTCTTGGTCTGATAGCCTGTATTTATCGTCATTGACTTAATCATTCCTGTTACAATTTGATTTCGAGTGCAAAGATACGATATTAAAACGAGAAAAGAGAAGAAAACCCAAAGATTTTCTTCTCTTTCTCTTAAAATCCTAATTATTGGGTATCCAACCAGCGCAAAACATGATGTTTGTGCCACACCAATATTACATTTGCTGCAATTTCTTGAGATATTCAGAAGGTATCTCCCCATATTCAGCCTTAAAACACCGGCGGAAATAAGCCACGCTGTTCATACCTACCATAAAGGAGATTTCACTGATGCTATACTTGCCCTCCAGAAGCAAATGCTCGGCATACTGCATCTTATACTTGCGGATATATTCGTTGGTAGAGATACCCGTGAGCGCCTTCATCTTGCGATAGAGCGTACTGATACTTACCGCCAAGTTACTGGCTATCAGGTTAACATCCACATCACCACTGATATTCTCTTCGATCAGCTTATTCAACTTGTCAAAGAATTCCTGATCTACCTTATTGAGCGCTTCCCTCAACTGCTCTTTCTTCTGTGCCAAATTGGTTTCCTTCGATTCCTGTATCAGCATCTTGTCGCGTCGGCGCTGTTGCAAGAGGTTAAGGATTCGGCTACGCAAGAGCTTATGCGTAAAAGGTTTGGTGATATACGAATCGGCTCCCGAATCATATCCCTTCTCCTTGGCTTCGAAAGAATCCTTCGCCGTAAGAAGAATGATAGGAATATGACTGGTGCGCACATCTTTCTTCAAGGCCCTGCACATGGCATTGCCATCCATATTCGGCATCATAACATCTGAAATAATCACGTCAGGCACCTTATCCAATGCCAATGCCAATCCTTCACGTCCATCACCAGCCTTCAACACATCAAACTCATCAATAAACGATTCTGCCACATAGTCGAGAATCTCCCTATTGTCCTCTACCACGAGGAGCAACAGCTTGCCATTCTCCACACTGAGCACGGCTTCCTCTGAATTGAGGACATCAGATGCAGCATCATTACCCTGCGATTTAGCTGAAGCATTCTCATCACCTCGCAAGGCTTCAGGATAAATCTCATTCTCATCCAGGGTGACGATGAAACTGGTACCCTGCTCCAGATTGCTTTCTGCCTTCACCTCACCATGATGCAGGGTCACCAACTTCTTGACCAGCGAGAGACCGATGCCTGTGCCGGAAGCCTGATGGGTTCCATTCTCCTGATAATAGCGATCGAAGATATGCGGCAATGCCTTTGCTGAGATGCCATGGCCCGTATCACTCACCGTGATATCCACCAGATGACGTTCCCCGCTGCGACGACGCTCCACACTGATATCAATATTACCCTGATCGGTATATTTGATGGCATTCGATACCAGATTATCCAAGATAATGGCGATGACCTCCTTGTCGATATACATCAAGATTGGATTCTCAGGAGCCACAAACCTGATGGCTACGTCAGGCTTCCGCGCCAGTTCCTCGTACTTCAAAGAAACCTCATGCACGGCATCCACTACGTTTGCCTTCACTACACAAAGCCGACGGTTGTCGGTCTCCGTCTTTCTGAATTCCAATATCTGAGTAATCAGTTCGTTCAATCTCACCGCACTCTGATGTATCACCGCAAGCTTATGCTTCACAGCCTTCGTAATATCCGACGAATGCGAGATGTCGTCAAGCGGACCGAGAATCAGCGTAAGCGGAGTGCGGAGTTCATGAGTGATATTAGTAAAGAAGCGCAGGCGCTCCTCGTTGAGTTTCTGTTCCTTCTCATGGTTCACCTTTTCTGCTTTCAACTGGAATTTCAGGCGGAGATGACGCTGATATGTTCTCAAAGCCAGATACACTATCGCCAAAACGAATAAGGTATAGCACAACTTAGCCCACCATGAAAGCCAGAACGGAGGGCGAACGATGATGGTAAACTCGGCTATTTCAGAAGACCATGGCTGGTTATGAAAGCGAGCTCGTACCAACAACTGATAGGTTCCTGGTGGAATATCGCGTAAAGTAATCGTTCCATACTGAGCAGTAATCCAATCATTCTGCAAACCAGAGAGCATATAGCTATACTCCACATGGTTCTCCATGGCAAAGTTCTGCACGGTAAAATTTACCGCAAAGGAATTTTCATCATACGCCAACGAGATATGGTTGCGTATGGCAAGATTAATGACACTATCAGTTTGCTCTATTCCACGAATCAGTCGCAACGAAGTTATAATCGTTTTAGGAGCTCGGTTGACAGACAAGACTTGTCTTGGCTGGAAACAGCATAATCCCTGAGCCGAACCAAAATAGATAATACCCTGTTCGGAACGAGTCACACTACCATCGTTGAAATTAGCCTTAACGACATTATCTTTCTCATTAAAATTGATAAACCTACCAGCTTGTCCTGCCTTTAAGCAACTGATACCACGATTGGTGCTCATCCAGATGTTGTGCATCTCATCTTCTATAATGGCACGCACATGGATATTGCTCATTCCCTGTCTCTGGTCATAAATCACGTGTCTATCCTGATGCTTTACATCAAAGCAGATGGCTCCCTCGTTGGTAGCTGCCCAAATACGACCTTGGGAATCACGCATCAGATGATTCATCGCATTGGAAGGAATATATTCCTTTTCACCCTTAGTTGAATTAAACGACTTGATCCGCTTCATTTGAGGCGAAAACACCTCAATGCCAATGCCGAAATAGCCCACCCAGACTCTATGCTGGGCATCCATACAGATGGCACGTACCATATCATTGCCAAGATGATAATTATTTACCACCTGCATCCGCTTGATATCAACCACATAGATGCCATGAGCGGTACCTATCCACATCTGCTGCTTGTCATCTTCATAGAAACATCTGACATCTTCATGCGCATCTGGCAAAACCTTGCGGAAACCTCCACCCGCCATCTTTACGGTAGCACCCTGATAGAAAGATCCAAACCACAAATTACCATTGCTATCTCGAGTTGCAGCTGCCACGATACTGCCACCTTCATGTTCATAGGTAGCCAATCGTTTTCTTTCTGGCGAGAAGACATTCAGTCCTTTACCATCAGTACCTACCCATAGCTGCCCATTCTTATCGAAAGCCAATCCCATCACAGATTTCTCCGTAAGTCGTTCCAGCTGATCAGGAACACCAGCCCGGATGGTACTGAATGGCGCAACAGATTGAGTCAGAAAATTGATGCCACTACCATAAAATCCTGCCCATACATTATTATATTTATCTAGCAACAGGCATCGCACACTATTACCCGTAAGATTAAATTCTTCCAACCCCTCGCTGATGAAAGAACATGGAATCTGAGTACTTGCAGTAAATGATTTGTTGGCAACATCCAATACAGCTATACCCATCTGCTCGGTTGCTACAAGCATATTACCATTCGGCAATTCACAGAAATCAAAAATACGATGATTCTTGATGATTTGATCCGCCACATGCAGAAATCGCTGGCTAAGTGGGTCGTAAATATCTATACCCATATTAGTACCGATCCATATCGTTCCTTTTTTGTCGCGATACAGACAAATCACCTCATTACCCGAAATAGAGTAGATGTTTTGGGCGTTGTGCCTAAAATTCCGGGCAGTTAGATGTTGGGTATCTATGATGGATAATCCACTCTTGACATGTCCCACCAAAAGATTGCCATTTCCCAAATCGAGCACACACCACAATTGATTATCAGGCAAACCTTGCACTCTATCTTTATCAAAATGCACAAACCTGCCGGTTTCGGGATCAAACAGTTCTACACCTTTCCAATAGGTGGTAATCCAGAGCTTACCATTGGCAGAGGGTGTGATATGCGTAATATCATTCGTTGCAATGCTGGAAGGATTCTTGCCGTCATGCTTGTAGCTATGCCATTCTTCTGTTTGATAATTGAAGGAATTGAGACCATCATTCTTGGTTCCAATCCAGACAACAGGTTTCTTGGCATCATCAATCACACAGTTCAACTCACTGCTGGATATGCCCTTTCTGTCTCTTTGCTTGTAATAGGTAAAGAAGCTATTACCATCAAACCGATTCAAGCCTTCTTCGGTAGCAAACCAAAGAAAGCCATATTTATCTTGCGCTATGCTTACAACATAATTGCACGATAAGCCCTGCTCCAAATCCAATGGTCTGACTTGATACTTCTGAGCCAAGGCAACAATATGCCCCATCAAACAGATGAAGACCGCAAAAAGTGTCTTTTTTATTTCTATCATATTCATCAAAGCTATATGGTTTTTAATTTTCAATTTGCTGCAAAATTAACAAAAAGCTCCTAAAATCAGGCAAGAAACAAGCTAAAAAACATCAAAAACAGCGGCACAAATCTTTCTGTGCACGATTTATACCCCCTATTTGAATGTTTTTTCTCCATCAATTCTTAATAATCGCCGTACATTTGCAGCCGCATAAACAATACGAAAGTTGCTCAACTAACGCAAAGTTACTCAACTAACGCATAATAAACAAAATAATAAAATATAAAACCAAAAAGAATGTCTTATGGCACATCAACCATTTAATCTAAAGAATGCCCTTCTATGGGCTGCGATTGCTTTGGGTGGATTCACATTCCAGGCATGCAGTAGCGATGATGATTATCCTACAGTGGATGGTCAGAATCCAACGATTTCATTAACATCAGACCTGATTCATGCAGAACCAGGACGTACCTTTAACATCACAGGTAAGATCAGCGATGCCGACGGTATCAAGTCTATCCGACTCAAGAACGAGGGAATGCTCCTTGACAAGACCATCAATCTGCTCGACATCTACAAAGATTCCCTGCTCCATGAGTATAATCTCGACTATGCTTATACTCCTGCAGACGACTGGACCGACAACTCCAGCTTTCCATTGGAGGTGACCGTTGAAGACGTGGTGGGAAAAATATCAACAGCCAGTATCACCATCAAGGGTGACGGCGACTTCACCTTCCCGGTATTTACAGTTGCACCATCTAATAAGGTGAACGTGATGAAGGAAGACCCAACACTCCTGCTCAATGTTGCCGTATCCGACAACAAGTCGTTGAAGAAGTTGGTCATTGATATTCCTGGCATCAACAAGCACGACGAGGTAACACTCTCTGGTACTGAATACGAATACAGCGAGGAATATACATTCCCATCAGATGATGCCGATTACGAGATGAGCATCAAGGTATATGACGGTATGGACAACATGACCGAGCAGAAGAGCATCATTATCGTCAGCGACTTGGTTGACTTTGAGAAGATGTATCTTGCAGACGTCAACTCACCAGCAGAACTGACAAGTGATGTTTACGGTGTGCCAATGCTGATTGATCACGTAGGCGAATTCAAGTATCGTGCCCGCTACTACAACCAGAAGCCAGGCACAGGCATACGCTTCATACCACAGAAAACCGATTTCGTTCCTCTCTGCTTCGGTGTTGACGAGAAGACAGGTTTGCTCACCCGCAAGGCTAGCGATGCAAAGCCTATCATCTTGGAAAAGGTGGGTTACTACGAAATCAACTTCAACATCATCACAGGTGAATACAAGGTAGAGGAATATACTCCTACAACCAAGAAGATGACCCTCAATGGTTCTACCACGGTTGACTTCAACGACGGTTCTGGCGCACAGCCTGCACAGATTTGTCTGGCAGGTAAGGGCTACTTGCCAGAGGGAGGCGGCGAATGGACAACAAATCAGAACGCAGGTGCATTCATCCTGAATCAAGACGAGAACAACCCATATCGCCTCTATCGCGAAATGAACCTCAAGTCAGGTGACGAAATTGAATTCACCATCAGCCAGACTCACTGGTGGGGTTGGTGGCCAGAGCCATTCTGGCGCTTCGACGGTTCGGATGAGAACGAGGCCAACAAGCTCAACGGCGGTGACAACATGAAGAAGGTAAAGGTTCCTGCTACAGGAAAGTATCTCTTCGAGTTCGACTACGCTCTCTTGCGTTCTCGCATCATCCCTATCAAATAGAATAACACGTGTGAAAGAACAGTCATCTAGAATATTAGAAACATAGTAATATGAACAAGAAATATATCATAGCAGCCATGGCAACCAGTTTTGCCCTCAATATGAACGCCCAGAGCGTGAAAGTGACGGGTACTGTCGTGGACAGCAACAACGAACCAGTTATTGGAGCATACATCAAGGTGAAAGGTAGCAGCAAAGGTGCTGTTACCGACCTGGATGGTCATTATACCATCGATGCCGACAAGAACGCTACCCTCGTTATCTCATACGTAGGTATGGCAAACCAGGAAGAGAAAATCGGCAACCGTTCACAGATCAACTTCGTATTGAAGGACGATGCCAACGACTTGAACGAGGTGGTAGTCATCGGTTACGGTCAGGTAAAGAAGGGCGACCTCACCAGTTCCATCTCAGCTATCAAGGGCGATAAGCTGGAAAAGCTCTCTACCGGTAACGTAATGAATGCCCTCCAGGGTCAGGTAAACGGTGTACAGATCAGTGGTGCCGGTGGTCCTGGTGCTTCACCTCGTGTCATCATCCGTGGTGTCACCACCGTGAATGGTTCAGACCCTCTCTACGTTGTAGATGGTATGCCTGTAGGTACCAACATCAACTTCCTCAATCAGAACGACATCGAGAGCATGCAGGTATTGAAGGATGCCTCTGCATCAGCCATCTATGGTACCCGTGCTTCGAATGGTGTGATCTTGATCACCACCAAGAAAGGCAAGAAGGGAGATGCCAAATTCAATGTAACAGCCACCGTAGGTCTCCAGACGCTGAAGAAGCAGAATATGGCAGACTCGCAGGAGTATAAAAAAGTTTACGATACCCGTTATACCAACGATGGCAACGTTTCTCCTTTCAAGGGAAGTGCTGATACCTATACCGATTGGTGGAAAGAATGCATCAACGATGTAGCCGTACAGCAGAACTACGACCTTTCATTCTCTGGCGGTAACGACAAGATGATCTACTCTGGAAGCATCGGTTACTACAAGCAGGACTCTCAGTACAAGGTAGGTCAGTGGCAGAAACTCTATGCACGCTTCTCTACCGAATACAATTTCAATAAGATGGTCAAGGCAGGTGTTGACTTCACTCCTCGCTACGAGCAGTGGGATGACACACCAAATCTGATGAGTGCCATCATGGCGATGGATCCAACAACTCCAGTAATGCGTGCTGAAAGTGAATGGACCAGCAATCCATACAGCAACTATGAGCGTTCTCACAACAACCAGGAGTGGAACCCTGTAGCAACAATGGCTCGTATGGACTCTGGTGCCAGCGAATATGGATTGCTCGCAACTCCATACGTAAGTCTCACCCCTATCAAGGGACTGACCATCAAATCAGCATTCGGTTTGAACGCCCGCTTCCGCAGAACTGATTCGTTCAACGTAAACTTCTTCATCGACAACCTGGAGCAGAATCAGAACAACAATGCTACTAGAAAGATGGAGAACTGGGTGGACTGGAACTGGACCAACACCGTGAACTACATGACAACCCTCAACAAGAAACACAACATCAACTTGATGGGCGGTTACACTATGGAGCGCTTCCAGGACTACTGGGCTAATGCTTACTCAGAGAATATTCCAAATAATGATGAGTCTCTGCGCTACCCTAGCTCAGGAACCAAGAACCCAGCAGCTACGGGTACCGACAGCTTCACTTCGCTGGTATCTTACCTGGGACGTGTGATGTACAACTATGCAGAGAAGTACTACCTCACAGCATCTATCCGTGTGGATGGTTCTTCCAAGTTCTCCAAGGACAACAAGTGGGCTACCTTCCCATCTGTATCTGGAGCTTATCGCCTTACCGGCGAGGAGTTCATGAAGAACCAGAAGGTGTTTGATGACATCAAGATCCGTGCTGGTTGGGGTAAGGTTGGTAACCAGAACATCGACAACTCGGCATATCTCAGCTCTATCGGTACAACAACCTATGTATTCGGTGGAACTCCAAACCGCATCATCGGTTCTACTGTGAGCGGTATCGGAAACACTAACCTGAAGTGGGAAACCGTGGAGGACTGGAACGTGGGTCTTGACCTCGCTCTTCTCCAGAGCCGCCTGAAGATTACAGCGGATTACTTCGAGAAGACATCTCACGATATGCTGATGAAGAAAGACAACCTCCTCATCCTCGGTTACCCAATGTGGAACGGACAGATGTGGGAGAACGTAGGTAAGATGAAGGCTACAGGTTGGGAACTTGGTATCAACTGGAACGACCAGATCCAAGACTTCACCTACGGCATAGGTCTGAACCTTTCTCAGGTAAAGAACAAGGCTGTGAAATTGAATGGCGATTACATCTGGACAGGTGGATTCAGCGGCGACTACATCGTTCGCAATGCCGAGGGTGAATCTCTCAGCCAGTTCTGGGGTTACAAGACAGCAGGTATCTTCCAGAACGAGACAGAGGTGAAGTCATACACCAACGAGCATGGCGAGTCATTGCAGCCAAATGCCAAGCCAGGTGACCTCCGCTTCGTGGATTTGAATAATGATGGCGTCATCGACAGCAACGATAAGACTCATATCGGTAATCCATTCCCAGACCTCATGGTAGGTTTGAACCTGAATGCAGCATACAAGGGCTTCGACCTCGTAGCCAACTTCTACGGAACCATCGGCAACGACATCTTCAACAAGAACATCGGTCGCTATGCAGGAACCGATGGTCAGAATGTATATGCCGGCACTTACGACAAGACCTGGAGAACCGACAACACTGGTGCAGAATTCCCTCGCCTCTCTGTCAATGATTCCAACATGAACTACAAGCGAGTAAGCGACTTCTTCGTAGAGGATGGTTCTTACTTCCGCTGCAAGTTGCTCCAGATTGGCTACACATTGCCTAAGCAGTGGTTCAACAACAAGCTGAACTTGCGTTTGTCATTCTCAGCTCAGAACCTCTTTACCATCACCAACTACTCTGGTGCAGATCCAGAAGCAGCATCAATGGGTAGCAGTGTTACAGAGGCTGGTATCGACTACACAGGTTATCCTAACCCACGTACCTTCCTCTTTGGTTTGAACATGAGCTTCTAATCGCAGGGAATATACATTATTATAATATATGTAATCATTAAAATAAGAAACAAGATTATGAAAAGATATATCATAGGTTTGACCTTGGCTTCTGCCTTGACCATGGGCTTGACATCTTGCTCCGACTTCCTTGAGGAGCCTATCCGCGGTCAGCAAGACATGGAGAACTACTTCACTACCGAGGAAGAGTGCGAAAAGCAGATTACCGGTTGCTATAACTTCATCGCATGCGATGACTGGTGGCAGATTTACAAATTCTACAACCTCTGCAACATCACCACCGATGATTGCTGGATGGGTAACACCACACAGGACCCGGGTGAATATAGAGTAGCAGCCATGTTTACCGGCAACACCATCGACTTGGGTAATGCCGTACAGAACTTCTGGCAGTATCGCTACAAGGGTATCACCCAGTGCAACATTGCCATCGAAAAGATTGCACAGCTGAAATTCAACGACGAGAAGTATCAGAAGCGCCTGATTGCCGAGGCTAAGTTCCTCCGCGGTTTCTACTACTTCGAACTGGTGAAGAACTTTGGCGGTGTGCCACTGGTAATGTCACTCAAGATGCCTTCAGAGGTTCAGGGTATCACCCGAGCTACCACAGCTGAAACCTACGCTCAGATTGAGCAGGACTTCAAGGATGCCCTCGCCGATCTTCCAAAGAAGGCAGAGTTATCAACCAGCGATATCGGTCGTGCTACCAGCGGTGCAGCCAAGGGTATGTTGGCAAAGGCATATCTCTACCAGGGCAAGTATGCAGAAGCTGAGCCTATCCTGCAGGAACTCACCTGCCGTGGCTCTCATGCCAGCGGAACACCGGAATATGAACTGATGGATGACTTCAGCCAGGTTTGGAACATCGACTACAACAATGGCAAGGAGAGTCTCTTCGAGATTCAGACCAGCGATGATACACAGTATTCTCTGGGTGAGCGCTACTCAGTCTTGGTTGGTTCACGTGACGACGCAGGTTGGTCATGGGGTCTTCCTACCAGTAACCTGGAAAAGGCTTTCGAGGATGCAGGAGATGAGATTCGACTTCGCTATACAATCCTTCACGATGGACAGACAGATGTTCCTGGCGACCCAACCTGGAATGAAGACAACCCATACGTTATTTCTGCCAGCAAGCATAAGTCTGGCCGTTGCAACATGAAGCTCTTCATCCCAGTGAATAGACGTCCTAGTCCATACGATGCACCTCACAATCCAATGAACATCCGCTTGCTCCGCTATGCAGAGGTGCTGCTGATGTATGCAGAGACTGAGAATGCTCTCAATCACGACAGTGAGGCACAGTGGGCACTCAACAAGGTACGCCAGCGTGTTCAACTTCCAGAAGTTACTGCCACAGGCACAGCCCTTCGTGATGCCATCCGCGCAGAGCGCCGCTTGGAGCTGGCACTTGAGGGAACCCGCCTCGACGACCTGCGCCGCTGGAAGATGGATGATGGAAAGACGATGATGGAACACGTATTCGGTCCTAACGGTACCTTCGTGAAGTATAACATGGAGGAATCTACCGACCCATACGAGACCACCAATCAGCAGGAAAACAGCAACGAAGGAATCAACTTCCAGGCACCTCGCGACCTTCTCTTTGCCATCCCTAACTCAGAAATCACTATGAGTAACGGAACCATCAAGCAGAACGAAGGTTACAACTAAAATATCAAGGGGGCAGGGCAAATATCTTGTTCTGCCCCCTTTCGCTCATTAAAATATTCATAAACTATATACCTTATTATATATGAGCCTCAGAAAAATTAATAAAACATCCATCTTCAGCCTCACAGCTGCCTTGATGATGACAGCCAACTTACATGCGCAATCTTCATACACGGTCACCGTAAATCCCAATATCTGCTACCAGACCATAGCAGACTTCGGTTCAAGCGACTGTTGGACAGCCGATTTTGTAGGCAAATATTTCAGCAATACTGAAAAGGAAAAGTCGGCGAAATGGCTCTTCAGTCAGGAAATGGATGCCGATGGCAATCCGGAAGGCATCGGTCTCTCTATGTGGCGCGTTAACTTGGGTGCCGGTTCTGCAGAACAAGGCAGTGAAAGCGGTATCGAAGATATCACTCGACGTGGCTACTGTTTTCTGGATGCCAAGGGCAATTACGACTGGACCAAGTCGGCAGGTCAACAGTACTTCATGCAGCAAGCCAAGAAATATGGAGTCGATCATTTCCTGCTCTTCTCCAATTCAGCCCCAGTACAATTTACCAAAAACGGCAAGGCATACGCCAACAAGGGTGTGAACGGGAGCAATCTCTCAGATAATCACTATGCCGACTTTGCTGATTTCCTCACGACCACAACCAAGCACTTCACCGACGAAGGCTACAACATAACCCTCATCGACCCAGTAAATGAGCCACAATACGACTGGACAGAAGGTCAGGAAGGTTCACCATGGACCAACGAGTGCATCGCCAAGCTCGCACGAGAGTTGGACAAGAGCATTACCAAGCAGGGACTCTCTGCCCAGATACTCTTGCCGGAGGCATGCCAATGGAAGGCTCTCTATCAAGATGGAACCGAGAAGAGAGCCAACAACCAGATAGAGGCATTCTTCAATACCAGCAACAGTAGCACCTACATCGGTGACTTGAAAAACCTGAAAAAAGCCATCGCTGGTCATAGCTACTGGACCTTCGGCACGAATGCCGACCTGAAGGACATCCGCCAGAACGTATGGAACAAGGCTCAGGAATACAATCTCGATGTATATCAAACCGAATGGAGCATGCTCGATAAGGAGCCATCCACTTCAGCAGGTTTCCCTTCCTGTTACGATGCAGCCAGCTATATGGACATCTCGCTCTATATGGGTAAGCTTATCCACTGCGATCTCACCTACGGCAATATGGCATCATGGAGCTACTGGACCTCTTTCGCACAAGAGAAATGGGGACAGAAGAACCGCTTCTATCTCTTGCGAATGAATGCCCATGGCGATAACACCAACGAGAGCTATGGTGATATCCAGAACGGCGGTACCATCACCGACAACAGTAACCTCTGGGTACTCGGCAACTACAGCCGTTTCATCCGCCCTGGTTACAAGCGTATCGACCATATCACCAATAAGGAAGAAGATCTCAATAAGCTTCTGGGATCTGCCTATCTTTCTCCAGATGGCAAACGAATCGTTTTGGTATATGTAAACATGATGGCATCACAAAACAGTGTACGCATCAACATTGAGGGACAGAAGGCTGCTAAGGATATCAACGTTTACCGCACATCTGCGAAAGAAAACCTGAAGCACATCAAGAGCAGTTTCAGTCTGGATAAGCTGATTGCCATCCCAACCAAGAGCGTTGTAACCATCGTGATTGATTTCGAAGATGCCATTAATACTGGCATTAGCCATATCAAGGCAGATAAGGCCGGTAGCAATGACATCTACAGCATCGAGGGCAAATTGGTTCGCAAACATGCAGATTCTACAGAAGGACTCGCCAAGGGTATCTATATCCAAAACGGAAAGAAATTCGTGATAAAATAACAGCAAGGGCATCCATCTGCCTTTTGAACAACTCATCAAACAAAAAATTCTATTATGGCACATAATTATATGAAATACGGTGCTTTATCTGCATTGCTCATCGCCAGCATCAACATGCAGGCAGCACAGGAAGGAACAACCCGTTATACCATCCTTACCCAAAGCCCGGAACAGCACATCCAGCACTTCGGTGCCAGCGATGCCTGGAGTATGCAGTTTCTCGGTCTATGGTCAGAGAAACAGCAGGAGCAGATTGCCGACTGGCTCTTCTCTACCGAGAATGATGCCTTAGGCAAACCTAAAGGCATCGGCTTGTCTATCTGGCGATTCAATCTGGGAGCCGGAAGCGAGGAACAGGGAGAGGCTTCGCAGATTCAGCCGGGCACAAGAACCCAATGCTTTCTCAATGCTGACGGCACCTACGACTGGAGCAAACAGGCTGGACAGCGCAAGTTTCTCAAGCTCGCCAAGCAGAGAGGTGTGCCTTATTTCCTCGCCTTCTGCAACTCAGCACCCGTGTTCTATACCAAGAACGGACTCGCAACCAACACAGGGCGCGGCGGCACCATCAATCTGAAGAATGATTGCTACGGCAAATTCGGAAAGTTCATCGCCACATCTCTCAAAGGCATCGAAGAGCACGATGGCATCCACATCAACTACATCAGCCCTATCAACGAGCCGGATGGACATTGGAACTGGACAGGACCGAAGCAGGAAGGAACCCCAGCTACCAACCGCGAGTTTGCCAAGGTGGCAAAGGAGGTAAGCAAAGCATTGGTAAAAAACAAGCTCAACACCGAGATTCTCATCAATGAGTCGAGCGACTATCGCTGCATGCTTGGCACCCACATGGCTGACTGGCAGCGAGGCTACGAAATCAACTCCTTCTTCACCAAAGACAGTACGCAGACCTACCTGGGCAACGTGAAGCGACTCCTCCCTCTCATCGGTGCTCACAGCTACTGGACCAATACCCCTATCCCATACATGAGAGAAATCAGAATGAAGATTAGGGAAGCGTGTAAGCAGAAGAACATCAAGTTCTGGCAAACAGAACTCTGCATCATGGGCAACGATGAAGAGATTGGCGGCGGAACTCCTTACGACTTCTCGATGAAGACAGCCCTCTATGTGGCTCGTGTCATCCATCATGACCTGGTATATGCCAATGCCGAGAGCTGGAGCTGGTGGCGTTCTGCAGGCGGTGACTATCGCGATGGTCTCATCCGCATCTACAGCAAAGATGGCTGGAAGAGCGGCTGGGCTGTAGATTCCAAGCTGATGTGGGCACTCGGCAACTATTCCCGCTTTATCCGTCCTGGTGCCCAGCGCTACGATATCGCTACCACTTCTGCCGATGGAAAGCAGATAGAGGAAGGCTACAACGACCCTTACGGTGTAATGTGTTCTGCCTATCAGAATGCAGATGGCAAATGGGTTATTGTGGCAATCAACTATTCTGAGGATGTGAAGCCTGTCAACTTCCAACTCGATAATCAGGAGCAGAAAAGCTGGCAGATGTATCGTACCAGCGACATCTCTGCCGAGAGTTTAGCGCCTGTTGGAATTTGCGATGGAACCACCCAGTTGGCTCCACGAAGTATTACGACTTTTATGCAAAAATGATAGAAACAGTGCCTTTTTAACGAAAAATCCCCTTTATTGAACGATTTTTACCCTTCATAAAGGGGATTTTCCGTTATCTTTGCAAATGTTTTATCGAGAATACAAAAAATAAGTATAATGACAGTAACAACTTCAATCAAGACATTAGCCTTTGCCTCACTATTGGCACTGGCACCAGCTCAGATGATGGCGGCACAGAAAGGTGGCACCTTCACTACCGGCGACAAGACATTCCTTCTCAATGGCAAACCTTTCGTGATTAAGGCTGCCGAGTTGCACTACCCTCGTATTCCTCGCGCCTACTGGGAGCATCGCATCAAGATGTGCAAGGCTCTTGGCATGAATACCGTCTGCCTCTATGTGTTCTGGAATATCCATGAGCAGGAGGAAGGCAAGTTCGACTTCACAGGCAACAACGATGTGGCAGCTTTCTGCCGCCTCGCTCAGAAGAACGGCATGTATGTCATCGTTCGCCCGGGTCCATACGTTTGTGCAGAATGGGAAATGGGCGGTCTGCCTTGGTGGCTCCTCAAGAAAAAGGATATCCGTCTGCGTGAGCAGGATCCTTACTTCATGCAGCGAGTAGAAATCTTCGAGAAGGAAGTGGGCAAGCAGCTGGCTCCACTCACCATCCAAAATGGTGGTCCTATCATCATGGTTCAGGTAGAAAACGAATATGGTTCTTACGGTAAAGACAAGCCATACGTAAGTGCCATCCGCGACATCGTCCGCAAAAGCGGATTTGATAAGGTGAGCCTCTTCCAGTGCGACTGGTCATCCAACTTCCTGAACAATGGTCTCGATGACCT
>JAIINY010000259.1:0-4304 GCA_022741625.1 Prevotella sp.
CCGAACTTGAATCGGGTCATGATGTTGTGATAGGTCTTCTCAGCATCGAAGTTCTTCGCACCTGGCTTGTTGGTGGTGAATGGAGTGATACGGTTGGCAAGACCCTCCTGTACGAAGTTGTCGCCAAGGTTCATATAGTTCTCCTGTCCCACGGTAAGAGCCACGTAGATAGGACGTGTCCAGTTGCACTGTGACAGCATTTCGAGCATCATCAGGTCGCCCTTGTAGAGAGCGTTCTTGCCTGCGAGTGAAATCACCATCTTGTCTGGGATGGTATCAGAAGCCATCATCATGCCGCTCTTCTTCACAGCCTCCTTGTCGATTGTTACATAGACGGTGTCTGTAGGGATGAAGTGCATGTCTGGGTTCTTGCTGCGTACCCAGTATTTCAGGATGTTCTTGAGCTCGAAAGGCTCATCACCAAACTGTTTCTTGGCATTCACTGGGTCCTGCTTGTAGAAGTCGAGAACCTGCTGCTTAGCCTCTGGCTGGACAGAAACATACTCGTTGGTACCCGAACAGAAGTCGAGACGTGGCCAGGTAATTGGCACGGATGGTGAGTTGTATGCAGGACGCATCATCTGGTCGATATACCAGTCGGTCTGCAGATAGCTCAGGTTACATACGCGGGCATCTGTACCTACGCCTTCTACCTCCTGGTTGTACCAGAGTGGGAAGGTATCGTTATCACCATTGGTGAAGATGATTGGGTTGCCCTTCTCCTGAAGCGACATCAGATAGTTCTGGCCGAAGTCGCGGCAGGTGTAACGTCCTGAGCGGTCGTGATCATCCCAGGTCTGTGATGCCATCTGGATAGGAACGAGCAGGGTTACCACAGCCACGATAGCTGTTACGGCAGTACCGTTGAGCTTCATCTTCTGCTTCAGAAGGTCGATGATGGCGAGAACGCCAAGACCGCACCAGATAGCGTATGCATAGAATGAACCGGCGTAGGCATAGTCACGCTCACGTGGCTGCATAGGAGTCTGGTTCAGATAGAGCACGATGGCAAGACCTGTCATGAAGAACAGGAAGAATACCACCCAGAACTGCTGGATACCTACAGGGAGAATCTCCTCTGTCTCCACGCCGTTCTTGATGACCTTGCGCTTGCGGGTGTACCAAGCCTGCCAGAAGAGACCGATGAGACCGAGAATCAGCGGCATGCAGTAGAACACGTTGTGTCCCTTGTTTGCCTTCAGGTCGTCTGGCATTTTGCTCTGGTCGCCATAGAGAGCGTTGTCTATGAATGAGAAACCGGTAATCCAGTTACCGTGCTCTGGCTCACCGTTGCCCTGGATATCGTTCTGTCGTCCGGCAAAGTTCCACATAAAGTAGCGCCAGTACATGAAGTTGCACTGATAGGAGAGGAAGAAACGGATGTTCTCCATCTGTGTAGGAACCTTCACCATCATGTTCTCGCCACAACGGTCGTAAGGCACCTGGTTACCCTCTACGCCACCCATCCAGTCTTCGTATGCTGAGGCATGAGCCGAACTGTGCATACGTGGGAAGAGCATATTCTGTGCATATACATACTTGTTCTTATGGCTTACTATGAAGTAAGAGTCCTTCTCATCGGCAGAAGCCTTCTCCTTGCGCTGATAAACAGGTGCACCTTCCTTCATCACAGGCTTGCACATGTTGCCGTCAGGCTCGAGAGCCACCTGAGAAGTGTAAGCCTGACCATAGAGCAATGGAGTATCGCCATACTGGTCGCGGCTCAGATAACTGCCCAGGGTGAAGATATCCTCAGGAGAGTTCTGGTCCATAGGAGGGTTGGCAGATGAACGGATCACGATGAGCGCATAGCTTGAGTAACCGATCATCAGCATCAGCATGCAGAGCAATGCTGTATTCTTGATGCGAGCAGAGATGAGAGGCAGCAGCTGCATCTTCTTCTTCTCGATGCCTGTAGCCTGGTCAACGCCGGTTACTACTTCCTTCTTGCGCTTGTAGTTGAGTACAAACCAGAGGATAGCCAGGATGATGATGCCGGTGATGACTGCGCTCCATCCATATCCGAAGAATGGGATGCCGAGCATGCCGAAACCGAGAACGAAGGCGATGTTCTGCTTCTTCTCGTTCTTCTCTGATGCATTGTAGGTCTCGTAGATACCCCAGATAACGGAGGCTACGAGGCAGATGATATATACGATTTCACCGGTATTGAATGGGCAGCCGAGTGTGTTGACGAAGAACAGCTCAAACCATCCGCCTACGGTGATGATGCCTGGAACCACACCATAAAGTACGGCTACTACCACCAGGAATGAAAGGAAGAGCGCCATGAGCGAACCCTTCAGGTTGGCATGAGGCACCTTCTTGTAGTAATATACCAGTACGATGGCTGGGATGCAGAGCAGGTTGAGCAGGTGTACGCCGATACTCAGACCTGTCATATAGGCGATGAGCACGAGCCATCGGTCGCTATGAGGTTCGTCGGCATGGTCTTCCCACTTCAGGATTAGCCAGAATACCACCGCGGTGAAGGCAGAAGAGAAGGCGTAAACCTCACCCTCTACAGCAGAGAACCAGAAGGTATCGCTGAAGGTGTAGATGAGTGCGCCCACCATACCTGATGCCTCGATGGCAATCAGCTTGCTGGTGGTCATCTCCTTCCAGTCGCCGATGATGAGCTTGCGTGCCAGATGGGTGATGGTCCAGAAGAGGAACATGATGCAGACGGCACTGAGGAGTGCGCTCATCGTATTCACCATCTTGGCTACCTGCGTGGTATCACTGGCGAAATGTGTGAAGAAATTGCCCATGAGCATGAAAAATGGTGCCCCAGGTGGGTGACCGATCTCCTGCTTGTAGGCAGTTGTAATAAACTCAGGACAGTCCCAGAAGCTGGCTGTCGGTTCAATTGTGGAGCAATATACGAATGCCGCAATGATGAATGCGACCCATCCGAAGATATTGTCCACTAATCTGTACTGTTTCATTATTGTTTAAACTTTAATGTATTATATTTCTATGTTTGTATTATATTTCTATGTTTCCTATTTATATAATGTGTATAAAACGTTGCAAAGATACTAAAAAGTAAAGAGATAGCGTAGGATTGCTTCTCTTTTTTAGGTTATATTAAATTTAAATAGGTGATGTTGTAGAAAAATAAGCATTAGGATGGGATATTTATTACGTCGCCACGTATGAAATATTACGTCCCGACGTAGGAATTCCTGCGTCGGGACGTAATAAAAAGGGGGTAAAATATAATAGCGGTATGTATTATACATTCAGGAAATGCTCTTCCAGCTTTTCTCTTGGCATATCTACCGTATCGTGATAATGCAGGTGCTGGTTTACGCAGGCGATATGCTTCACGTTGTTGAGCACTTCGGCTACATCGTGACTGACGATGATGATGGCGCACTCCTTGTTGATCTGTTCCAGCATCTCGTACATCTGCTTTTGGAATCGGCGGTCGATGTAGGTGTTAGGCTCATCGAGAATCACGACATCGGGTTTGGATACGATGGCACGGGCGAGGAGCACTCGCTGAAGCTGACCACCGCTGAGGGCAGCGATGTGTCGGTCTTTGAATTCCGTCAGCTGCATGCGCTCCAGGGTATTGAGCACCTGCTGGTGCTGAGCCTGGGTGTATCGCGAAAAGAGACCTTTGGTCTTGCTGAGCCCGGCAAGTACAACTTCATATACAGAGATAGGAAACTGCTTGTCGAGCTGGTTGTATTGTGGGAGATAGCCCATCGAAATCTCCTTTGTTTCCTCAACTTTTGCTTTGCCGTTTTCATCAAGAACTATATTTCCGTTCTCATCTTTTACTTTTCTGAAATATCTGATGGTTCCTTCCGTAGGTTTCATCAGTCCCAGAATGAGACGCATGAGAGTAGTCTTGCCACCACCGTTTGGTCCGATGATGCCAAGATAATCGTCTTGATATATGGTGAGATTTACGTCGCTGAGCACCTGCTTGCCGTCATATCCGGCAGATAGGTGCTCTATTTTTATGATTGGAGTCATATGATTGTAGTTTTTACTTCCCAACAACGATTTTCTTGCCCTGTACCGCTGCAGCAGCTTCCTGCATCGCTCTGTTCCAGTCGCCTTGCAATGGATTGATATTCATTGGCTTGGTGTGGCTCTCTTTGATGAAGGTTGTGGTGTTGCGGTTGGCAAATTCTGCCTGTATCAGGCAGAACTTGATCTTTTCTTTTCTGGCTCTCTCTATGAGGCTCTTCAGCTGGGAGGCACTAGGCTCCCTGCCTTCTTCCTCTATGGCAAGCTGCTCCAGCTGGTAATCACGGGCAAAGTAGGTGAGGATAGGGTGATAGATC
>JAIINY010000260.1:0-4268 GCA_022741625.1 Prevotella sp.
CTGGCAGCCCAAGAAGCAGAAAGTGCCAGTGAGAAGAATCTCATAGCCTTCGACCTCTTCCAGGAATCCGCAGGACTGAAGGGGATGAATATCGATACCGTGGGATCAAGACATTCCTCCCTGCTCGCTATTATGAGTGCTGGCGCTTCTCGTGTGATGAGCGAGGAGGAACTGATGAAGGTGGTGGCGAAGAGAATGCCGAGCTATTATCAGGAGAATGACTGTCATCAGTTGATCCATGACTTCTATTCGAAATATGGGGATAGCTCGAAGCCTTTTTCTAGGGATGTGATTCGAGTGAATGCCTTGGCGGAGCAGGCGGCTAAGAGCTTGCTTGCCGGGGATTGCAAATCCCCGGGACGCCTGACGGGGGACTTTCTTTCTGGACAAAATGGTTATAGCTCGCTTGCCGGGAATTGCAAATCCCCGGGACGCCTGGCGGGTTCAAATCTCAAAGTTCAAAGTAGCAACGCCTCTTATCCGCCTCCACCTCCTATGCCCGGGAAGCTGCCGAAGCTGGTGGAACTGCTGATCTCGAAGACTCCGGAGATCTATCAGCCGGCTGTGGCGCACGCCATTTTCCCTCCGCTGGCTACCCATCTCTGGAATACCAGATTCAGATATATCGACAATGTGGAGCACGAAGCCACCCTGATGACCTGCCTCCTTGCAGGCACAGGTGCAGGTAAAAGTTGTGTGCAGATGCCGATTTCGATGATTATGGAGGATATCCGTAAGCGTGACCAGGAAAACCTGAAGCGTGAGAAGGAATGGAAAGAGGAGATGATGCGTAAGGGTGCCAACAAGGATAAGCGCAAAAGACCGGATAATCTCATTATACAGGAGATAGATGCGGATATGACCAACCCTGCCTTCGTGATGCGTACGGCAGAAGCCAAAGGACACTTCCTCTATACTTCGCTCAACGAGATTGACCAGTTTGATGCCCTGAAAGGTATCGGCAACCAGCATTTCCGTATCATGTGCCTCGCTTTTGATCCAGGTAATCAATATGGACAAACACGAGTGGGAACCCAAAGTGTCACCGAGCGAGTTACCGTCCGTTTCAACTGGAATGCCTCTACCACCATCCAGAAGGGACAGCGTTATTTCTCCAAGGTGCTGACCGACGGTCCGCTGAGCCGAATCAACTTCTGTACCATTCCCGAAAGAGAAATCGGCGATAAGATTCCGGTGTATGGCACCTACGACGATCAGTTCCGCAAGGAGCTGAAGCCCTATATCGAGAACCTCTGTATGGCTACCGGCTTGATAGATTGCCCCGAGGCTTACCACTTGGCTGAGATTCTGAGTGAGGAGAATGCGGATTTTTCGCAGGTTACCCAGAACAGAATCTACGAGAACTTCACGTTCCGTGCCAACGTGATAGCCTATCTGAAGGCGTGCGTGCTCTATGTTGCCAACGGCTGCAGATGGGAGCCGGAGATAGAGGATTTCATCCGCTGGAGTGAGCGTTACGACCTGTGGTGCAAGATGCGTTTCTTCGAGGAGGACATCCAGAAGGCGAACAATGTGGGCGAGCATTCCAACAAGCGTGGCCCTTCCAATCTCCTCCAGTCGTTGCCGGATACGTTTACCGAGCAGCAGGTGGTGGAGGCTCGTGCAGCCCTGGGACTCTCGGAAGAGGGTACGGCGCATCTGCTTTCTACCTGGGTCTATAGGAAATATGTGAAACGTGGCAGCGAGAACTGTCACAATAACAGTTATCACAGTTTTACGAAGCTGAAATACAGATGTGATGGGCAGGAATTATCTTAATATCTAAACTTTAATTTATTTTGATTTGCTTATGGAAATAGTTTTAGAGCGTATAGCTAAGAAGAATACTTATACCATCGGCCGACTTTATCTGTTGACTGATGGTGATGTGAAGCGCAAGGTTCTTTCCGGCAAGACAGCCGGTGACAAGCGCAGTTTCGAGCATAGTTTTGATTTGGAGAAGTTGTCTGGGGAGAGCTATTTCTGTGACACCCTGGAGCCAACCTGGCGCAACCTGAAGGGGAAAGAACTGAAGCCGGAGGAGGAGAATGCCCGTTTCAGCCGGGAGAGCGGCAAGGTGGCGAGAAAGATTCCGGGCCATACCGCCATCCCCGAGGGTTCGTATCGTGTGCTTATCACCAAGTCGCGCCGATTCAAGAAGTGGCTGCCGTATGTGCAGGGTGTTCCCGGTTTCGAGGGCATCCGCATCCATGCCGGCAACTATCCCGACGATACCCAGGGCTGCATTCTGGTGGGCGAGAACCGGGTAAAGGGTATGGTGGTGAACTCCCGTATCTGGCTCCATCGTCTGATGAATCGCATCATGGCAGCGGAGAATCAAGGGGAAGGTATCTGGATTACCATCATCTGATGAAGGGATAGTTTCATTGGTAGCCCGGAAAAGTTTCATTGGTATGGTAGTAATCGTATATTTAAGTTCTTTTTCTTTAGATTTTGACCTTGAAAAAAGAAGAGTTAGGTGGTAAAAATCGTTTATGGGGGGGGTAATTTTGGATTGATATATACTGAAAAAACAGATTTTACCCCCATATATGCTAAAAATTACCCCCTAACATACGGTTTTTGTTGTACCTTTGCATCAGAAAAAATAAAACGGCGTTGTGAAACGCTTTCATCATCTTTTACTTATACAAGAATAACAATGGGGTTTCGATAGGGGTATCGAAATCCCATTGCTGTTTTTATGCCCTCATATACCTTATTATATATAGAGAACCAGATGGTTTTTTGAGAGAATGTTTGGTTTATACTGTGGATGCCCCGGCAGAATGATGCTTGGGGCATCCTAAAAGCCATAAAAACGGATGGAAATAACAAAACACGACAAACTAAGTTAAATAATTATAAAAGATAGGGGCTGCGACTCGTAACTTACACATAATCAAATAAAAATGTGTAATTTTGCAGTCCGATTATTTCGGGGATACACTTAGAGTCCCCTGGGTATGGTGTGTTAATAGCACATCCTGTGGCCGGGATTTGCGGTTAGTGAATCACCTATCCGAAATTAAGTGAGTAAGAAAAGATTAAAACGTTTTTTAGTAGTAAATTTAAATTTTAAAATGGACACATTAAGTTTCAAGACTATCTCTGTTAATAAGGAGACAGCTAAGAAAGAGTGGGTTGTAATCGATGCAACAGACCAGGTAGTAGGTCGCCTTTGCTCAAAGGTTGCTAAGTTGCTTCGTGGTAAGTACAAGCCAACTTTCACTCCACATGTAGATTGTGGTGACAACGTAATCATTATCAACGCAGCTAAGGCTGTATTCTCTGGCAAGAAGGAGACTGATAAGGTTTACACACGTTACACTGGTTACCCTGGTGGTCAGCGCTTCAATACTCCTGCTGAGTTGCGCAAGCGTCCTGATGGAATGGACAAGATCCTCCGTCACGCAGTTAAGGGTATGTTGCCAAAGGGCTCTCTCGGTCGCTCTTTGATGGACAACCTCTTCATTTACGATGGCACAGAGCACAAGCATGAGGCTCAGCAGCCAAAGGCAATTGATATTAACCAGTATAAATAATTAAGGTAGAATGGAAGTAATTAATGCAATTGGTCGCCGTAAGAGCGCTGTAGCTCGCGTATACCTCTCAGAGGGTACAGGTAAGATCACAATCAACAAGAAAGATATTGAGACATATTTCCCATCAGCAATCCTTCGCTATGTAGTAAAGCAGCCATTGCAGTTGCTCGAAGCTGAGGGTAAGTATGATATTAAGGCAAACCTCGACGGTGGTGGTTTCACCGGTCAGAGCCAGGCTCTCCGCCTCGCTATCGCTCGCGCACTCGTTAAGATTGACGCTAACGATAAGAAGGCTTTGAAGGATGCAGGCTTCATGACACGTGACTCACGTGCTGTAGAGCGTAAGAAGCCAGGTCAGCCAAAGGCTCGTCGTCGCTTCCAGTTCAGCAAGCGTTAATCTTATACATATATTTTATTATATATTCAGATTATTATAGCTGAGCTAAAAAGTTTAGTATCTAAATCGGTGAGATTCCATTAATCGGGGACTACTCATCGACTGATTCTAGTAGAATTTTTTCGATAAGCGAGAGCAGAGCCATGCTTGCATGAGTTATGCCGAGCGGAGAAAAAATGCACGTTAGTGAATTCAAAAGAAAGTAAACAACATTTAAACAAGAAAAGACAATGTCAAGAACAAATTTTGACCAGTTACTTCAGGCAGGTTGCCACTTCGGACACCTCCGTCGCAAGTGGAATCCAGCAATGGCTCCTTACATCTTC
>JAIINY010000261.1:0-4229 GCA_022741625.1 Prevotella sp.
CGAACTTTGCTGTCTTTTGGCACATAATCATCGAAAGAGTTAGGAAAAAAGCTCAATTCGTGCCGAGTTTCAGATTTTATTTGTATCTTTGCCATACTTTAAGAAGTTTTCTGCAAAAATACAAATCTTTTGCGGAAAGGCAAAGCCCGAGCTTGTGAAAGTTTGGGCTTTGTTGTAAATAAAAATGTTTTTTAAGATTTCGTATCTGTGAAAAGGCAAAAAATAAAAAGGGGTGCGTCACAGACTTATGACACACCCTCTTTTCTTTTGATAATAGTCTAAATAATCATACTGATGTTATTTTTTATACTGAATGCAGATAGACTGCACAATTTTGGTGTATCTTTGCACTGAAATGATGACTTACATAGCAAATATCAGTCAAGTAAAATACACATTTCCGTCTGCTTCATTAAGCAGGCGTATTTCAAATTTATTCATAAACAAAAAGTAATATGAGTCAGAAGAACAATTCCTCTGTGCTCTCTCTTTTTGTGTTTACAGTGCTCAGATCATTGTCCAAAACAAGAGATTGAGCTTTCCAAAGATGAGCTTTGGACACTCTATCGTGCTGCTTACGAGCAGTACAAGTCGGAAATCCTTAATGATGGTAAGTTGTATGACAGATATGTCAACGACTTTGTTAGCTATCACCTGCCGGTCTTCTCTTCCGAGGAGCTGATTGTCCGCAACCATTTCAAGCATGTATTCAGCTTGTATGAGTTGCTTACTACCAGAAAAGACATTGTCACCAAGTACTTCACCAAGTCCTCATTTGAGAAAGGAGACTTTGAGACAATGGTTTATGAGTTCAACCACATTGAAGTTGTGGTTGAAAGCCCTCGCATTCTTGCTTCATTCACTACAGAACAGATTCGACTCATTACGAAATTCGCCAATGAGTCGAATTTCTTTGTAGATGGTATCGATGAAGAAACGATGGACGGATTCTTCAAATGTGCGTTGGATGAATCTCTGGTTGTAGTCAACATGCGACAGGTACTTCAATTGCTGTATGCTTTGTCTATCGAGAAGATGATTCCCCACAACTGGGTATCACTTATTGCGGACAATCAATTGCTCACCCCTAAGAGTACGGGAAAGGCATCCAAGCGAGGTGCTATCAGCAGCCGACTTAGTGAACTGAAGGCTTCATCTGCAAAGTTCCCAAGTGGGGAGTTTCTGGATTTTGCAAAACAACTGAAAGAAATGCGATGAAGTAAAGTAAGTTAAACAACTGAAAAGAAAAATCTCCTTACATCCCCCCTGACACTTCCGAGTGTCAGGAGTAAGGTCAGTTGTATTAGATTTTATTGGGGTAATTTTGCCCCCGAATCGATTCAGTTTCGGGGGTAGCCCCCTTATTGTCTAACATTAAAAGTAATTAGAAAATGGGAAATAGTAAAATTGACATGAACATACTTGCCAAGAGAGTAGAACTTTTGGAAATGAGAGTAAAGGAACTCACTTCGGTAGAACCTGAGGCACTTAACGAGCGTCTTTCAAAGATTGAGGAAAGATATTTCTCAAACAAAGAGATGCTCACCACCACCGAGGTTGCTGAATATCTTGGCGTTTCTCAGTCTCAGATATACAAGCTCACCATGAACATGGAGATTCCTCACTACAAGCCACAGGGCAAAACCATCTATTTCGACAAGAAGGAGCTTTTGAAATGGATGCGCAACAACCATATCACCCCGGCACGAAAGGACAGTGCCAACAAATAGAGAAGCGTTATGAAAGACAGAAAGAAAAACAAGACCAGAGTTTATTCTGATGTCCAACTGACGGCTCTCTTGGAAAAGTCTGAGATAGTGATTGATCCCTCAAAGTGTAGAAATCAAATTGAAAGAAGCAATGGCAAGAGGAAGAAACAGTAAAAGTGAGAAAGAAGAGTCTGCAGCAAGTTCCTTGGAAGTAGGCATGCTGTGCAAGAGTGCTTTCAACGACAGTGAACTGGAAAGTTATCTCAGACAAGGAGAGATAAAAGCTTCAGAAAAACCGCCCGTACCACCCCAGGTGTTATGGGTCGGCGACTGTACCATTGCCACTTTCGGAAATTTCAGCGCATCAACAGGTAAGGCAAAGAGTAAAAAGACATTCAACATCACGGCGATGGTAGCAGCTGCGTTAACCAATTCCACGGTACTCAACTACCGGGCAAGTTTTCCAGAAGGAAAGAGACAAATTCTCTATTTCGATACCGAGCAGAGTCGCTATCATTGCCACAATGTTGTTGAGCGAATCTACCGACTGGCAGGACTCAGCCTTAACAAGGAAGACAAGCGCATCAAATTCTATGGTCTAAGGGAGTTCACCCCTACTCTCCGCATAGCCCTCATAGATTATGCGCTAAGAACTTTTGATGGTGTGGGACTTGTCATTATCGATGGTTTGCGAGATCTCATGTATGACATTAACAATGCCAAGGAGTCCACAGACGTAATGACGATGCTAATGGCATGGACGAGCAAGTATGATCTGCATATTCATTGTGTGCTCCACCTAAACAAGAATGACAACAATACTCGTGGTCATATTGGTACAGAGCTGGAGAATAAGGCAGAAACGGTGTTGATTATCAGTAAGAACAAGCAGGATGCCAATATCAGTGAGGTAAGACCCATGCACATGCGAGACAAAGAGTTTTCGAGCTGGGCATTCCACATTGACGACAACTCTCTGCCTGTACTTGATGTCGGTTATCACGTCACTGTTGTCAAGCCCAAAGACAAGCCGCTCACTTCTCTGCCAGACGATGTTCATACGATGGTACTTCAAAAGATATTCTCCAAGAGTACTCCACAGAGATACGTCGATCTGGTAAAGGCTCTGGGTGAAGCTTACGCCGAAGAAGGCTACAAGCGTGGTGATAATGCAGTGAAGGAGATGCTAAAGATTTTCTATGAACGAAAGCTGATAACAAAAGAAAAAGACGGCTACCATTATCACCCAACTCTGTTTCCGTCCAAGTGAGTTTACGAGTTTAAGTTTAACCGGGTATATATATATATTAAACTAATATGTGCCCATAATATATGTAACAGCATGACTATAGAAGAAATCAAATCAGTCAGCATTGTGCAGTTCCTGGAATCACAGGGCTATCATCATGTCTATATATTAAAGGAGAACTATTGGTATCTGTCTCCTTTTAGGACTGAGGCATCGCCTTCTTTCAATGTCAGTCCCAAGAAGAATCTATGGAATGACTTTGGAGCAGGCGAAGGTGGCAATCTCATCAATCTGGTTCAGAAAATGAACCCTTCCTGGAACAACCATGAAGTTCTGACCTATCTGGAACAGAAGATAAAGGAACACCATCTTCAGTATTCAGAGGATTATGAAGCCCAAAGGAAGGAAGATGAGAGAAAGGAAGCCTGGAAGCAAGACCAAGTTGCCCAGCGAGAGAAGGCAAAAGAAGCCAGCACCATCATTGAGCGTATTGTAGGGCTCAGTCACCCTTATCTCAGAGACTACATTTTGCAGAGACGAATAGACTATGACATAGCCAAGGAGTATTGCAAGGAAGTACATTATCGTATCTATGACAAGAGTTACTATGCCATAGCTTTTGAGAATATCGAGGGCGGAATGGAAGCCAGAAACAAATACAGCAAACGAAGCATCGGCAAAAAGTCGATTTCAATCATCAGACCAAACAACGAGCCACATAAAGAATGCTGCATCTTTGAAGGTTTCTTTGATATGCTGACATACGCCAGTATCAAGAAATGGATAGCAGGAAATGAGCTTTGCCTGCCACATGAATGCGACTACCTCGTTCTTAACTCTGTCAGTAACATCAAGGTTCTGTTGCCATATTTGCAGGAATATACTGTGATACATTGTTATCTGGACAACGATGATGCAGGTGCAAAGACTGTAGAGAAGATAAAAGCTGCTTATCAGGATAAGGTGATAGATGAATCTCATCGATACGTCAACTACAAAGATATTAATGATGTAATCAATGGAGTCATCAAACCACCCAAATAGTGTGTAAACTGCCATATCACTAACCAATCAGGAGGTTCTCTTTCGAGAGGATCTCCTTTTTTGTTTTATATGCCCTTTCGTTATTCTATGAGGGTGTGTCATAAGTCTATGGCGCACCCTCTTTTATGTTATTTATTGCATAATCCTAGAAGTATCGTAGCCTATTCCAAAAAGGGAATCATATAATATCGTCTGCAAATTTTACTTTTTCCGATCTTCTCTATTAT
>JAIINY010000262.1:0-4212 GCA_022741625.1 Prevotella sp.
AAAAAATATTGCACATATGCAACTTTTGGGTACACTATTTCAAAGATCGAATGTTAAACTAACATAACCCATGAAGGGACTTTTTCAGTGCCCTCCAAGAATACAATGTGTCTGGTGCCGTAAGCGGTGAGAAATTCAATGTATATGCATCTGCTGGTTACTTGAATGAGAAGGGTTATACCAAGAACTCGTCTTTCGAGCGTTTCACGGGTCGTATCAATTCCAAGTTCAATCCTAGTAAGTGGTTTGAGGGTGGTCTCAATTTGAGTGCCAACGTATCCAATCGTCAATACAATGATGCTGCGGAAGATGCAGGCTCATTGTACGCTAACCCATTCAGTACTTGTCGTTACATGGCACCTATCTATCCTATGTATATGCATAATGCAGATGGTAGCTATGCTTTGGATGAGAATGGCGAGAAGCAGTTTGATACAACTTCAGAGTATCTTTCCAACCGTAACATCGCATACGAGATGACTGCCGACAAGGACAAGACTCGTCGTGCTGTTATCGACGCACAGGTGTATGCCAAGATTAATTTGCCATACGACTTCTCTGTGATGGTTAAGGGTAATGGAAACAATACCACATCCAATCGTTTGAACTACAACAACCCTAACATCGGTGATGGTGCTGCCAACAATGGTCGTTTGATTTTCTACGACTATCAATATGCTACTTATACTGCACAAGAGTTGTTGACTTGGAACCATTCTTATGGCAAGAATAGCGTAGATGTGCTCGCTGGTCATGAGAACTATAGCTGGCAGAGAAAGATTAATCACGGTATGAATACCAATATGGCTGTTGATGACAACTTTACATTAGGTAACTTCTTGACCAACTCTTACCTACGAGGCTTTGATGACGAATACAAAACAGAGTCTTACTTGGGGCGCATCCGTTATAACTATGACGAGAAGTATTTCGCAGATTTCTCATATCGACGTGACGGTTCTTCTCGCTTCGCCAAAGATGCTCGTTGGGGTAACTTCTTCTCTTTCGGCTTGAACTGGAATGCAAAGAAAGAGAACTTCTTGAAGGATGTTGATTGGTTAAATGACTTGCGTGTTCGTGCTTCATACGGCGAGGTTGGTAACGATGCCGGTGTGAGCCTCTATGGTTATCAGGCACTCTATGAGATTGACAAGAATGGTGGTAACACAGCCTTGATCAAGCAGACTTTACCAGCGCCAAATATCAAGTGGGAGACAACTCAGACTGTTGATTTCGGTGTTGAGGGTAGATTGTTCGACCGTTTGAACTTCAGCATCGGTTACTTTGACAAGCGTTCTAAGGATCTTCTCTTCGAGGTTCGTTTGCCATATTCAGCAGGTTCATACCCTCATAATGAGGACATGTCTAATATGTCACAGTATCAGAATATTGGTACCATCTCTAACCGTGGTTTCGAAATCGCCTTGAGTGGTGAGATTATCAAGAATAAGGATTGGAACTGGACAGTTTCTGCAGATGCGACAACCTTGAAGAATAAGGTAATCAAGTTGCCTGGAGGTAAGGATATTCTCCATGGAGTACAGAAGTACTCAGAGGGACATTCCGCATACGAGTTCTTCACCTATCACTTTGCAGGTGTTGACCAAATGACTGGTAACTCTTTGTACGACATTGATGCAAATAATGTTGAAGCAGCAGAAAAGGCAGGTTCACTTGTCACCATCAATGGTCAGAACTATACAACAGAAACATCATACGCAGAACGCAAATGGGCTGGCACAGCACTCCCATCTGTTTATGGTTCATTTGGTACCAACCTCCGTTGGAAGGATTTGAGCCTCGGAGTATTGTTCACCTATAGCTTGGGTGGTAAGATTTATGATGCTACTTACAAGAGCTTGATGAGCACAGCTTCTGCTTCTTCTGCTTCTGCAAACCACAAGGATATCTTGAAGTCTTGGAATGGTGTACCTGCTGGTATGACGGAGACCTCTCCAAATCGTATCGACCCTAATGGTACTCCTATCATCGACTTCAACTTGAGTACATACAACAATGATACAAGTGATCGTTGGTTGACTAGTGCAGATTATCTCATCTTCAAGAACATCAACCTCAGCTACAACTTGCCAAAGGCATGGATTCAGAGCTTGGGCATCCAGGACTTGACCGTGAAGGCAGGTGCAGAGAACTTGTTCACTCTTACAGCTCGCAAAGGTATGAATCCTCAGTACAGCTTCAATGGTGACTCTGGTGATACCTACGTAAGTGCCCGTGTATTCAACTTCGGTTTGTCTGTGACATTCTAAGAGATAACAATATAAACAGAATATAAAGATGAAAAATTATATAAATAAGATATTCGGTTGCGCCCTTTTGGCTTCCGCAACCTTGCTGACATCTTGTGGCAGCGATTATCTCGAAACAAAGCCAACGGATTCTGTTGGTTCCGAGGCAGCTATTGCTACAACAGATATGGCTTATAAGGCATTGAATGGTATCGCTCGTTGCCAGACTACTCAGCATTCTGCTTTCACACAGGGCTTTGCTGGCGAAAATGCTATTATGCGTCTTTATGAGAACTTGCCAAGCCAGAATTATAATTATAATGCCTATGCATCTGGTTGGGCACCTATCCATAATCAGCAGTTCCATAATAGAACAAATACTATCTATGATGGATATGCTTGGTATTATTATTATCAGCTCATCAGTCAGGCTAACACTATCATTGCCCATATTGATGCAGCAGCAGGAAGCGAGTCTGACAAGAAGTTTATCAAGGCTTCAGCCTTGGCTTTCCGTGCTTACAGCTACGAGAAGTTGATTCACTACTACTGCTATCGTTGGCAGGACAGCAACAATGGTGCTTCACAGGGCGTGGTTCTTCGTCTTGATGAATCTACAGGAGATGCTCCATTTGCAACATTGGCAGAAACCGTAGATCAGATTTACAAGGATTGCCAGGAAGCGATTACCTTGTTTGGCGAAAGTGGCATCGATCGTCCTGCTTCTGAGGTTTGGATTCCTAATGCAAACGTTGCTCATGCTGTTTATGCACGTGCTGCTTTGTTCCGCCAGGATTACCAGACAGCTCTTGATCAGGCTAAGCTTGCTAAGCAGGGTTATCCATTGATGAGCAATGCTGATTATAAGGCTGGTTTCTGTGAGCCAACATCTGAGTGGATTATGGGTAGTTATGGTGGTGATGCAGAAAACAACTGGTATTGGTCTTTTGGTACACAGAATGCTTGTAATGGTTACTATGCTACAGCAAAAGGTAACAATACAGGTGCTGGAACCATCGGTCATGAGTTGATTTCCCGCATCCCTAATAATGATGTCCGTAAGCAGAACTTCCTGACAGAGGATAAGTTCCCTAACCTTGACCTCACAAAGGAGTCTAAGTATTACTATACATTTGGTATTCTTGGAATGATGGATGATGACATCTATGCACAGGCAGACTCTATTGTTAAGGCTCATGCTGTTAAAGGCTTGGCAACTCCATATCAGGCTGGTTTCTACTATCTGGATGCAAACTTGAAGTTCTTTGTAACCGGCCAGCCAGGTATCAGCTACTTGCCATTCATCCGCTCTAGCGAGATGGTATTGATTGAGGCTGAGGCAAATTATTTCTTGCATCATGAAGCAGAGGCTCAGGCTGCATTGGTTGAGTTGAATGCTACTTCTGGTCGTAACCCAGAATATACCTGCACCAAGACTGGAGAGGAGCTTCTTTCAGAGATTCAGGACTATCGTTGTCTTGAGCTTTGGGGTGAGGGCTTCGAGTGGAGCGACTTCAAGCGTTGGAACAAGGCTGTAGTCCGCAAGTCATTTGCAGAAGGTGGTAATGCACATCAAGCTGTTGCTATCACCATCAAACCGGAGGATGGTAACAAGTGGACATGGGGCGTTCCTCTGAACGAGACTGACTACAATGCTGATGCAACTGCTCCAAAGATTAACTAATCAAATCTTTCGGAATAGTATAATATAATAAGGTGTATCCTTCTTGCCCAACATATCGGGCAAGCAAGGATACACCTTTTTCTTTTTATCTCCTTCACCCTCAAACATTTTCCAATAATTCCTTGCTTCTTTCAGAAGAAAAGCGTATCTTTGCAGAAAAAAAACGATGTCAACAATATTTGTATTTTTCGGATTCAGATTCATGTTTTATTCTAATGATCATGAACCAATTCATGTCCATGTTATCAAGGATGGAAATGAAGCAAAATACAATGTATC
>JAIINY010000263.1:0-4208 GCA_022741625.1 Prevotella sp.
AGGGAGGTTGGAGGCAGATTATTATAAGTGCGCTCTTTTAGAACAAAAATCGTATCGTCAAGCGCACAGACGATAAAATAGGAAAAGTTTTTGTTACATAAGACAAAGTTCGTTTTAAATTAACTTTGTATATTTGCACCCATAATTTAATTATTAACAAAAATGCCAAACATATGAAAAAGATTATGAGAAGTACAATAATATCAGCAATATTAAGCTGCATTTTAACATTAATGGCAAGTTGTTCTAACAACGATGAAAATACTGCGTCATATAGAAAGTATGAGATTCCTACCGATGTGATGATAGAGACTCCAGACAATCAGATCCTTACCATAAATACGAAAGATGACTTTGAAAAGTATTTCAAGAATTGTGTAAGTAGCGCAAAACCTGACACAAAAATAGAACTACCAGAAGTGAACTTTCTAAAATACACGCTAATCTACATACAAGGAGAATCAACACATGGGATAGCCAAACTAGAGAGTTCCTTGGCGTCAACAGAAAGTTGCAAAATTCTATCCATCCATATAGAACAGAACTTTACAAATGTGATGCAAAGATGGAATGTCGCATATCTTATCGACAGAGAGGATAAGCCAAACATCAAATTACAATACCAAATAATAGAGCCATAGTTTTTAAAGAAAAAGTCCAAAGAAAGAAATCTGGTTTGAAAACTATCTTTGGACTTTTTTGATAAGCTACCCTTTAATAATGGAATGAGCTGCCGCCCAGAAACTCTCGCAAGAGGGAGGTTGGAGGCAGATTATTATAAGGGATTCCCTTGAAATACTTCAGGAACTTCAGCAGGCGGTAAGCCTCAGCAAACTCCTCACAATTCTCCGGCACCTGCTGGAGCAACGGCTCTGCCTGCATCTTGAGAACCGACAACTCATAGAGCATCGCCGTATTCAGCATGGCATCGGCATTCTCCTGGAATGGGAAAATCCACTTGTTCTCTCCGGCTCTTACCGATGGCCAGCGGTGGATGGTTTCCTGGGCAGATACACCTCTATATTTATAGTCGCGGATGATGCGGCGCAGCAGACGGTTGTCCGTTGTAGGGATATAATTGTGATTATCCAGCAGAATGGTGGTCAGCGCAGAAGCATACACACGGAAGATCTGCTCTTCAGGAACATGCGCCGTAAGCTCCGGATTCAGGGCGTGGATTCCCTCTACCACCAGAACATTGTTAGGCTCCAGCTTCAACTTCTTTCCACTCTTCACACTCTTGCCCGAAGGGAAATCGTATTTCGGCAGTTCCACCTCCTCGCCACGGAAGAGCGCATTAAACTGCTCGTTGAGCAAATCGAGGTTCAGGGCATAGATGCTCTCAAAATCAAATTCACCATTCTCATCCTTCGGCGTCTTATCCCTATCCACGAAGTAATCATCGAGCGAAATCTGCAGAGGCTTCAGTCCGTTTACGGCAAGCTGGATGCTCAGACGCTTGCAGGAAGTAGTCTTGCCCGAAGAAGACGGACCCGCCAGCAGCACCAGCTTCACCCCTTTCCGGCTGGCAATCTCCTCGGCAATCTTCGCCAGCTTCTTCTCCTGCAGTGCCTCGCTGATATTGATGATATCCGTAGTATGCCCCACGTCGATAGCCTGGTTGAAGTCGCCCACGGTTCTGATACCCAGGATTTCCTGCCAGCGATGATGCTCCTTGAAGATATCAAACATCTTGTCCTGCCGGGTCATTTCGCCCAGCACATCCGGGTTGCTGACCGAAGGAATGCGCAGCAACATGCCATCATAGTACTTCTCCAACCCGAAGAGATAGAGCTGGGAGGTATTGGTGAGTAGGGTGCCATAATAATAATCCACATATTCACCTATTTTATAATAAGTGGTATAGATGGAACCCGAAGTCCTGAGAAGCTTCACCTTCTCCACATCGCCCTTTTCCTGGAAGAGAGCAATAGCCTCCTCGGTAGGCACCGTGAAGCGTCGTATCGGCATCTTGGAATCGATGATCTCCTGCATGCGGCGGCGGAGGATGTTCACATCCTCATCTACTACCGGGCGCCCCAGACGGATATCCACATAGAATCCGTTGGATACCGGAATATCGATGACCACATCCGTATTCGGATAAATATCCTGCACCGCCTTGCACAATACAAAGAAAAGCGTCCGGGTATAGGCACGCGAACCCGACGCAGAAGTCATATCCAGGAATTCCACATCCTTGGAGTTATACACACGGTAATGCATGCCTTCCACCTTGTTATTTACCCTCGCAGACACCGGTCCATGGGTCATTTTGAGGTCAAATGAAGAAAAAACATCAAAAAGTGTGCTTCCGATTTCTACTTTCTGAGTTTTTTTATTATTTTTGCAACGGATTTGTATCTTCTGTTTCATTTCTATTAAGACTATGTTACAAAGTTTATAATCTACAGCCTAACGAAGACCTCCCTGGAGGACGTTCACCGGGCCTGAGCAAGCCCTCAAGCGGAGCATTGCTTACAGAGCGTAAAGTTACGAAAAAAAACGTAAACTTGATGATTTTGACAACATTAATTAAGTTATAATATGTCGATTTGGATATTTTTTAGGCTTATCGGAGCACTCGCCTTACTTATGTTTGGTATGAAGACCATGAGCGACAGTTTACAGAAGATGGCCGGACCACAGCTCCGCCATGTGTTAGGAACTATGACCACCAATCGTTTGACGGGCATACTCTCGGGTACGCTCATCACGGCTGCCGTACAGTCTTCTACTGCTACGACAGTGATGACGGTATCATTCGTAAATGCCGGTCTCCTCACCCTTGCCCAGGCTATTTCGGTTATCATGGGTGCCAATATCGGTACCACGCTCACCGCCTGGATCATGAGTGCAGGATTCTCATTCAACATCACCGACTTTGTGTGGCTGGCGTTCTTCATCGCCATCATCCTCATCTATAGCAAGAAGCGCAAGATCATAGGTGACTTCATCTTCGGTATCTCCTTTATGTTCCTCGGCTTGGGTACACTTCGCCAAACCGGTATCGACATGGATCTGGCTCATAACCAGCCGGTTCTGGAGTTCTTTTCCAGCTTCGACCCCCACAGCTTCCAGACCACCATCACCTTTCTGATCATTGGTAGTATTCTGACCATGTGTGTGCAGAGTTCGGCTGCCGTCATGGCGATTACGATGATTCTCTGTTCTACCGGCGTACTGCCTATCTATCAGGGTATTGCGCTCGTAATGGGTGAGAACATCGGTACCACCGTAACTTCCAACGTAGCAGCACTCACCGCCAACACGCAGGCGCGAAGAGCGGCGATGGCGCACATGGTATTCAACATCTTCGGTGTGCTGTGGATACTCTGCGTATTCCGTCCGTTCATCCATCTGGTTTGCGGCTGGGTAGGTTATGACGACATGATGGAGAAGACCGATCCTCACTTCGTTGCCAACGCTGCGAAGCTGTCGTTCGTGCTCGCCGCCTTCCATACCACGTTCAACCTCTCCAACACCTTTATCCTGGTATGGTTTATCCCTCAGATAGAGAAGCTGGTATGCAAGATTATCCGTCCTAAGAAGAATGCCGACGAAGATGATTTCCGTCTGCGTTTCATCCAGAGCGGTATCATGAAGACTCCGGAAATCTCCGTGCTCGAGGCTCAGAAGGAGATCCACTGTTTCGCCGAGCGCATCCAGCGTATGTTCGGTATGGTGAAGGAACTCCTGGGCGAGACCAACGACGACAAGTTTATCAAGCTCTATACCCGCATCGAGAAATACGAGGGAATCTCCGACAACATGGAGATTGAGATTGCGAAGTATCTCGACCAGGTGAGCGATTCTCATCTTTCTGATGAGACCAAGGCGAAGATCCGCGCCATGCTGCGTGAGATTTCAGAGATTGAGAGTATCGGTGACAGCTGTTTCAACATAGCCCGCACCCTCAACCGCCGCATCCGTGGCAAGGAAGACTTCATTCCTTCTCAGTATGAGCACATGCACCAGATGATGGAGCTTACAGATAATGCCCTCACCCAGATGAACATCACCCTGGTGGGTCATAAGGTAGATAATGATGCCAACCTCTCTTTCAACATCGAGAACGAGATCAACAACTATCGCAACCAGTTGAAGAGTCAGAACATCAACGATGTAAACAACCATCTCTACACCTACGCCATCGGTACCATGTACATGGATATCATCCAGGAATGCGAGAAGCTCGGCGACTACGT
>JAIINY010000264.1:0-4201 GCA_022741625.1 Prevotella sp.
GAACTGCGTGGTTCATGCAGCCGATGAAAGCAAGGTGGTAGTTCAAGGTTTGGATGGCTATATCGTAGCCGAGAAGAATGGACAACTGCTTGTTTGTTCTTTGAAAGAGGAACAGAGAATTAAAGAGTTCGGGAAATAGAGGACGATAGCGGTACGATCGGTATCATAGTATCGGTCTTTCCGTCTGTTTGTTTTCTTATTATAAAGGTATTGTTCTAAAATCATCCCGTCCTTCTTTACCATTAAAGAAGGCTCCACCTCTCATCTCGGTCTTCTCCCCTCAGGGAAGAAGAGGAAAACCGCCCTCCGGTGCTCAGAACCGCTACGCTATAAGGTTGGCGGACCATCAAAGGTCTGCGCCAGGTTTTGCGGGCTGGGACCGCCTAGGGATAGCTTGTTGATGTAAGCAAGGTGGTAGTTCAAGGCTTGGATGGCTATATCGTAGCCGAGATGAATAGACAACTACTTGTTTGTTTTTTGAAAGAGGAGCAGAGGATTAAGGAATTTGGGAAATAGTGAATTTCATTTAGAAAAGATATGGCTTAGACATAGTATAAAGTATTGTAAACTCTATTGGCGTTTTATGATATAAGGCACAAATTTTGAAAAAGTCTATAAGGCTAGTCAGGTAGATTTAGAAGAGTACGATGCAGAAGCAATTTCTAATATAAGGAATGAAATTCATGAAAAAGACATAAGATAATAAGGGGAAAATATGTAGTGCCTCTCTATTTAGATTATTGTAATGCTATTGCGAAAAGACACCATAGCAAGCATCTTCTTGATCAAAGTAACGATAGCATTTTGTCTTCAATTGTATGCAAAGGGAAAAACCTTCTTCAAGTAAGTGATTATTATCGCGTCTTGTCGACAATGTGTCCCCTTTTACCGTGTTTTTGTGAATTTGTAAATAGAACAGTAATGCAGTATAAGAAAATAGCGAGCTAAACAAATGGAAACAGTAAAAGTATTAAATATTAATATTCAGAACATAACTCGTCAGGAACTTTTGGAGAATCTGAAGGAGGGTGTTCTTGTGACTCCTAATCTTGATCATCTGATTAAGCTTCAGAAGGATAAGGAGTTTTATGACGTGTATCAGAAGTCGGAATGGGTGGTATGTGACAGTAAGATTCTCTACCTGTTCGGCAAGTTGTTGAAGACCCCAATCAAGGAAGCGATTCCTGGTTCCAGCTTCTTCACCTCTTATTATATGTATCATAAGGATGATGCAGACTGCAAGATTTTCTTGCTTGGTGCTAAGGAGGGTATTGCTGCCAAGGCTATGGAACGTATCAATGAGAAGGTTGGTCGCCAGATGGTGGTTGGTGCTCATTCTCCTTCCTTTGGCTTCGAGAAGCATGAGGATGAATGCGAGGAGTTGGTTCGCATCGTGAACGAGAGTGGTGCTAATGTACTGCTCGTTGGTGTGGGTGCGCCTAAGCAGGAGAAGTGGATAATGAAGTATCGTGATAAGATGCCTGGAGTAAAGGTGTTCATGGCTCTGGGTGCTACCATTGACTTCGAAGCTGGTACATTGAAACGTGCGCCTAAGATTTGGCAGAAAATCGGTATGGAGTGGCTGTATCGTTGCATGAAGGAACCAAAGCGCCTCTTCAAGCGTTACTTCGTGGATGATATGCAGTTCTTCTATTACTTCGGTAAGCAGCTCTTGGGTATATACAAGGATCCTTTCCGAAAAAAGTAGGATTACTTTCTTCGGAAGAACTTACATAGTAAGGCTATCGGAAGGAGGATGATAGCTGCTATGTAGGATAATATGAGGCGTATGGCTTGTTTCATGCGTGCAAAAGTACAACTTTATGTTGAAACAACAAAAGATTTTCTTTAATTTCTTGCGATTCAGTATTTTCTCGGAGAAGGATATACATACTTCTTTTGAAGGAGGCGGATTGGAAGAAAATATATCATATCGCTCAGAAGCAAGTCTTGCTAGGTGAGCTGTATGGCAGAAAATATATGGAATAAAATATTGATATATCGGGCGAACGGTTCCCGCTCCCCTTTTATTTAAGCTACTTTTCGGGGATGGAGCTTAGTAGCCCGATTTTACTATGTGATAGCCATTATTAATAAGGTGGCACCGATGGGCGATGCCTGGTATATGCAGACTTTCTGCTATCTCACCGCTCCGTTAGTATATCACCATTACAGCGTAAGGTTTTAACACATTAAGTATTTACCTTTGCATCCGAATTCTTAAAAATCAGGATTATGGAAACAAAGGAATACTTCGAAAAGGAGATGTTTTTCGAAAACCTACCTTCAATAGTCTTTACGACCCCTTCGGTTCCCCCAGTTCTGGGGGACAGAAACCCTCAGGGACGAGAGGATGTAACAGCCCTACAGTACTGTATTTGCCCCACCTGTCCCTCCCCAGCGGGAGGGTCCTTAACCCACTCCCAAGCCCTCGCCTTTTCCAAAAGGGCAAGGGATGTAACCGCCCTCCGGTGCTCAGAACCGCTACGCTTTATGGTTGTCGGACCATCAAAGGTCTGCGCCATGTTGTGCGGGATGGGACCGCCTGGGGAAAGGTGGATAGGATTATTGAAGTGCTGGTTTTGTGGTAATTTGCTGATGAGTTGCAGATTTCTTGTGATTTTCTTGGTGGTTTCGCAGAAAATGCATAATTTTGCAACATAATATTAATCATTTAAAATGAAAGGTTATGGCATTAGAGATAAGAAGTATTCCTGTTCTTACAGGTGAGACTGCCGAACGATTTGTTCGTGAGGCAGAGGAGAATGAACGTAATCCGCAAAGAAAGGCTTTGCGAATGTCATTTGCTGATGTGGAGAAAATATTGGTTCGTTCAACTGCTAATTTGAAAGCGCATGGAGGAAAGAGTCCTTTTGCAAAGTAATTGCTCGCTTTATCGTGTTACGACAAAAAATGAGCTTGATTCTTTCTGTTGTGGCGATGAAGACCTTGATGATTTCTTTCATCAAGAGGCTTGTCTCTATGATGGACAATTATTGGGGAAAACATATTTCTTTGCTACAGAAAGAAGTGGTAGGAATGAAATAGTCTGTGCCTTTACTCTGGCTAACGACAGCATCAAGGCTGCTTTAATTCCAAATGCTTCAAGAAACAAAATACAAAGGAAAATTCCGAATTCCAAAAGAACAAGAAGTTATCCGGCGGTATTGATAGGAAGACTTGGGGTTGCCAAGGATTTTCAAGGTACTTATGATGGTATTGGATCCCAAGCGATAGACTATCATATCTTGGTTTTTATTGCCAGACAACAAGACTGGTTGCCGTTTCATAGTTGTTGATGCTTACAATAAGGAGAATGTGCTTCACTTTTATGAAAAAAATGGTTTCAAATTCTTGTACTCTACAGAGAGTTTGGAGAAAGAGGCGAATCATATTCCAGAAGATGAGCACTTGGAGTCAAGGATGATATATCTTGATCTGTTGGGATATATAAGATAAATATTAGTCAGGATAAATGATTATATCCCCAACCTTATGCGGGACATAAGATTGGGGAGAGAAAATGAAAGTATGAGAAGAGTACGGGGAATTATATGTGGAAGTCGATTTCCTTCAGCCATTCCTTGACATTAAAGCTAGGACAGCTCTTGCGAACCCAGGGGAGGTCACGATGACCTAGGATCTCGGCATCGGGATAGTCGAGGGCGAGACCGTAGAGGAGGTCTTCCAGAGATTCCTTCTGGGCTGGAGTGCGAGTGTCGGCAGGCTTGCCTTTCTCGTCGAGACCACCCTCGTAGCAGATTCCGATGCTGTGGGCGTTGTAGTGGCGGGCGTGAGCCCCCACCTCGTTTTCTGGACGGCAGGGATAGACCATGCCATCCTTCGTAATGTAATAGTGGTAACCGATGGAGCGGAAACCACGGGCCTTGTGGCAGGCTTTGGATTATTAAGAATATATCACTTGCAGCTCTGCATGCAGAAGGAGCTGAGGACGGCGGTGAGGACAGTGATGACGAAATTGATGACGGATTTCCAGTTTACTTTCATGATGATTAGTGATTAATGATTAATGATCCGTGTGGGACTTCTCTTTCTGAATCACAATGCAAAGATACAACATTTCTCATTCCCAACTCACCGATGCTCAATGTTGCTCCACGATACTCAACGATTATCACTGATAAATATCAGGGCTCTCCCAAATGGAAGAAAATATAGGATACTTGCAGGGGATTGAACT
>JAIINY010000265.1:0-4200 GCA_022741625.1 Prevotella sp.
TTCTGCGGATCCGCAGAAGCCTTTATCATTATTTCAAAACTTCATCGAGCAAGGTGTAGAATGCAGGATCCTCACCCACAATGGTCTTCACAATCTTGCCGTCAGGACCGATGACAATCTTAGTTGGGAAGCCCTGGACAGCATACTTGTCGAGTACATCGCTACCCTTTGGATTATAGACGTGAATCCATGGCAACTGATGCTTCTCAACGGCAGCCTTCCACTTAGCCTCGGTATCGTTGCAGTCAACACCCAGGATTTCGAACTTACCCTTATACTTCTCGTAGTACTCCTTCATCTTAGGCATACCCTTGATGCACCAACCGCACCATGAACCCCAGAAGTCGATGACAACATACTTGCCACGGAGACTAGAGAATGTAAATGGCTTGCCATTGATATCGTTCAATGTAAAGTCAGGAGCATCTATACCGGAAGCCTGCAACTTCTTAGCCTTCTCATCAGCCTCTGCACGCTTCTTAGCCATATCAATAAAATACTGATAATAGGCCTTCATTCTTCCATTCTTCACATTCTCAGAGAGCAAGCCCAGAAGTTCCTTCATTTGATCGTAATCATCTATCTTCTCGAAAAGTGTGGCACATGCCTCGTTATCAGGGTTCTGCTTGACGAAAGCAAAGATTTTCTCCGTTCTAGCCTTCAGCAAAGCAGGCATCTTCTTCTCATACTCATTCATGATGACCTCACGGTCTTCACCATTCTTCGTGCGAGCATTCAGAGATTCAGAATACTCCTTCAAGTCCTTCTCGGCAGACTCCATCATCAAATCAACCTCATGATACTGCTGGTAGAACTTGCTACCGGCAATATCGAAACGGGTAGCGAAATCACCCTTTATCTCAGCCTTCTCGCCTGGCACGCAAGGGAAGTTGAACATCTTTCGTTCCAAACCACGATAGGTCTTCGGTGTCAGGAAAGCACGGTTTGACACCTTGGTAAGATTATCAGAATAGGTAAACTTACCATTTTTAACCAAGATGGTATCCATCTTCACATCACGGCCTTTGAACACGATTACAGAATCGGTAGCAAAGTTCTTCAAATCCACTTTTACCTGAAAGTTGCTCTTCTGAGCCATTGCAGCTGTCGATGCCAGCACCAAGGCTGCACTCAAAATCATTTTCTTCATTGTATCTTCTTATATTTTTGTTTTTTCCATTTTGAAACTAATCCTCATACTCCGTGGTATCCTCGATACCTGCCTCAGCCAGGGCTTCCTTGCGCTCCACGCAGGTACCGCACTTTCCGCAGTGCTTCTCACCACCCTTGTAGCAGCTCCAGGTCTCGGCATAATCAATGCCCAGCTTCTTGCCGATGGCAGCAATCTCGCCCTTGGTGATGTTGGTATAAGGAGCCACCACGCGAACATCTACGAAGGTGCCAGCCTCGGCAGCCTCATCGATTGCCTTGATAAATTCAGGGCGACAGTCCGGATAGATGGTGTGGTCGCCGCCGTGATTGGCGATGAGCACCTTCTTCAGATTGTTGCTCTCAGCGATACCAATGGCGATACTCAGCATGATACCATTACGGAAAGGCACCACGGTAGATTTCATATTGTCATCGGCATAATGTCCCTCAGGGATGGCATCGGCACCTTCCAGGAGAGAGCTCTTGAAATACTGATGTATGAATCCCAGATCAATGGTGATATGCTTGATGCCCAGTCGCTCGCAGTGCATCTTGGCGAAAGGAATCTCCCGCTCGTTGTGATTGCTTCCATAGTTGAAACTGATACCCAGGGCTATCTCGTCCTTCTTGTCATAGAGCAGGGTAATACTGTCCATACCGCCGCTCACAATAATTACTGAATCCTTCATTTACTTTGAACTTAATATTTATAAAATCAGATTATATTTATAAATTCAGACTATACACAAAAATCTGCGGAATCCGAGAAATCTGCGTGAGATTTTACCCGAACAGGCAGCGAAACGCCTCTTCCACCTTCCTTACGGGATGAATCTCTATCTGATACTTCTTATGGTCGAAACCATGATAATTATATTTCGGAATGATGATATGCTGGAATCCGAGCTTCTCTGCCTCAGCGATGCGCTGCTCGATACGGCTCACCGGACGAACCTCGCCACTGAGTCCTACCTCGCCACACATACACCAGCCCTGCTCTATCGCTGTATCCACATTGCTGCTCAATACCGCAGCCAGTACACTCAGGTCCATCGCAGGGTCCGTCACTCGCAAGCCTCCCGCAATGTTCAGGAACACATCTTTCGCCATCAACTTAAAGCCCACTCGCTTCTCCATCACTGCAAGGAGCATATTCAGTCTTCGCTGGTCGAAACCCGTTGCCGAGCGCTGGGGAGTTCCGTATGCCGCCGTGCTCACCAGAGCCTGCGTTTCCACCAGGAACGGGCGTACACCCTCAATGGCAGCACTGATGGCAACACCCGACAATCCGTCGTGGTCTTCCGTAAGGAGCAGTTCCGACGGATTGCTCACCTGTCTCAATCCTCCCTGCAGCATCTCGTAGATGCCGAGTTCCGAAGTGCTTCCGAATCGGTTCTTGATGCTTCGCAGGATGCGGTACATATAATGCTGATCACCCTCAAACTGGATGACGGTATCCACAATATGCTCCAGAATCTTCGGACCAGCCAAGGTTCCCTCCTTATTAATATGTCCGATCAGGATAACAGGGATACCGCTGGTCTTGGCAAATCTCAGGAGCGATGCTGCGCATTCACGCACCTGGGATACAGAACCAGGAGAACTATCCACACTCTCTGTAGCAATTGTTTGAATAGAATCGATAACTACCAGTTCTGGAGCCACTTGCTGAATATGGGAAAAGATTTTCTCTAACTGTGTTTCACAGAGAATCGTAATATGATCGAAGGCATTCTCCGGTGGGGTTCCTGCTAACGAAGCTACGTCATCTGCCGAAGTTCCCTTCAGCATCGCCTGTCCCTTCGCCAGTCTGTCAGCTCTCAGCTTGATCTGATGAGCACTCTCCTCACCGCTCACATACAGCACCCTTCTATATTTCATATTCAGAATGGTCTGCAGCGTAAGGGTACTCTTTCCGATGCCCGGTTCACCGCCCAGCAGGGTGATGCTTCCCGGCACCATACCGCCACCCAGTACGCGGTTCAGCTCCTCGTCCATCATATCGATACGCGGCTCATCCACAGCCGAAATATCCTTCAGATTCATCGGCTTGGCATCCGCATCGGAGTGTTGCCCACCAAACATGGTAGCAGCCCCGCCATGCCTCATGGTCATGCCAGCGCTTTTAGCCGCCTGTGATCCCGAATCAGCCGCAATGCGTATCTCCTTAAAAGTATTCCATTGTCCGCAGCTAGGGCATTTACCCATCCACTTGGCACTTTCCTGCCCGCAGTTACTGCAAACGTATGCTATCTTATCTTTTGCCATAACGATTGAATTTGTCGGCAAAGGTACAGCTTTTTTTCTTTAAACACTAAAAAAGTAACCATTTTTACATTTTATAACCATCGTTTTGCAAAGTAGATATAGCAAAAAAAGCTTATCTACCACAAAAAATCTTTAAATCGTAGCAGAAAGATTTGGTAGTACCGATTATTTTTGTTACTTTTGCCTACGGAAAGAGTTTGTTACGACCCGACACCACTCCTATTTTATATAGTATGCACATAGGAGCCTGATAAGCTCACTAGTCGTAGGGCAAAGGTCGTTTCAGCAGTAAACAGAGTTAATAACATAATACTAATATAAAAATTTAGGTAAAATGAAAATTGAGAATTTTAACTTTGCTGGTCACAAGGCAATCGTACGCGTTGATTTCAACGTGCCATTGGATGAGAATGGTAATGTAACAGACGACACTCGTATCCGCGGTGCCCTCCCTACTTTGAAGAAGGTACTCGCAGACGGTGGTGCGCTCATCATGATGAGCCACATGGGTAAGCCAAAGGGCAAGGTTAAGCCAGAGCTTTCACTCTCTCAGATTGTTAAGAACGTATCAGACGCTCTCGGTGTAGAGGTTAAGTTTGCTAAGGACTGCGGTAACGCTGAGGCTGAGGCTGCTGCCTTGAAGCCAGGTGAGGCACTCCTGCTCGAGAACCTTCGTTTCTATCCTGAAGAGGAAGGCAAGCCAGTAGGTGTAGAGAAGGGTACTCCAGAGTTCGACGCTGCTAAGGCTGAGATGAAGGAGCGTCAGAAGAAGTTCGCTGC
>JAIINY010000266.1:0-4192 GCA_022741625.1 Prevotella sp.
GGAACCGCCGTATGCGGAACCGCATGTACGGTGGTGTGAGAGGTCGGAAAACGAAAGTAGGAGAAAAACTACTTCGTTTTCCTCCTACTCGATTTTTATTTCTTCAAAAGCTTCTCACTCATGTTGAGCGCAGCCTTTCTACCATCTCCCATAGCGAGGATTACGGTGGCACCACCTCTTACGATGTCGCCGCCAGCATAGATTTCCTCAATAGAGCTCTGCATCTGGTCATTTACGGCAATCGTATTCTTTCTTCCGAGTTCCAATCCCTCGATGCTCTGAGGAACGAGAGGATTAGGGCTTACACCAACGGCTACGATTACCTGGTCGCACTCCAATGTGATGGTCTCGCCTGTTGCTTCCGGACGGCGACGGCCGCTGGCATCTGGCTCTCCGAGCTGCATCACATCCAAGACCACAGCCTTTACTGCGCCCTTTTCATCCGCCTCATATTCCTTTGGATTATGTAAGGTCATGAAGTTGATGCCTTCTTCCTTGGCATGCTTCACCTCCTCAAGTCGGGCAGGCATCTCTGCCTCCGAACGGCGATAAACCAATGTAACTTCGGCACCGAGTCGCTTAGCGGTGCGGCAGCTGTCCATCGCGGTGTTTCCACCACCTACAACAACCACCTTCTTACCCAGGTTGATAGGGGTGTCGGTATGAGGGTTGGCTGCATCCATCAGGTTCACACGGGTAAGATACTCGTTGGATGACATGATGTTCAAGGCGTTCTCGCCAGGGATATTCATGAAGTTAGGGAGTCCGGCTCCCGAACCTACGAAGAATCCCTTGAATCCCTGCTCTTCCAAATTCTTCACGGAGATAGTCTTGCCCACGATGCAGTCGGTAATGAACTTCACGCCCATCTTCTGGAGATTCTCTATCTCTACATCCACGATGGCATTTGGCAATCGGAACTCTGGGATACCATATTTCAATACACCGCCAATCTCGTGTAGAGCCTCGAACACGGTGACGTCGAATCCCTTCTTCGCCATATCGCCAGCAAAGCTCAAGCCGGAAGGACCTGAACCCACAACCGCCACCTTGATGCCGTTTGCCTCATCGCACTCAGGCACAGAGATGTTGCCACTCTGACGCTCGTAGTCGGCAGCAAAGCGCTCCAGGTAGCCGATGGCTACGGCTGGCTCGTTCATCTTGAGATGTACGCACTTGCTCTCGCACTGTTTCTCCTGAGGACAAACACGGCCGCAAACGGCTGGGAGGGCAGAGGTGTTCTTCAGTACCTTGGCTGCGGCAAGGAACTGCCCACGCTCGATGTTCTTGATGAAGGATGGGATGTTGATGCTCACTGGGCAGCCCTCCATACAGGTTGGTTTCGGACAGTCGAGACAGCGCTTTGCCTCTGTCAAAGCCATCTCCTTGGTCAAACCGATGTTTACTTCCTCGGTGCGGGTAGTTGCACGATAAACTGGGTCCAGCTCTGGCATCTTCACGCGCTCGATAGCGGTGCGTTCCTTTGCTTTCATCGATGCACGTAACTCCTTGCGCCACGCAGCGTTACGGTCGGTCAGTTCTTCTATTGGTGCATCGGTAGGTTTTACGTCCATCGTTATGTCTGTGGTCTCCTTCTTCTTCTCTGCATCCACTGTAGCCAGATGCTCCTCGAAGTGCTCCATCTCTTTGCGCTCTACATCCTTGAAGGTGCCCATACGCTTGAACATCTCATCCCAATCTACGAGAGCACCGTCAAACTCAGGACCGTCGATGCAGACAAACTTGGTCTTGCCACCGATAGTGAGACGACAGGCACCGCACATACCGGTACCATCCACCATGATGGTATTGAGCGATACATCAGTAGAAAGATTATATTTCTGAGTGAGGAGGCAGCAGAATTTCATCATGATAGGAGGACCGATGGCGAACACCTTATCTATATGTTCCTGGTTGATGAGCTTTTCGATGCCCACGGTTACTACGCCTTTCTCGCCGTAGCTTCCGTCGTCGGTCATGATGATGAGTTCGTCGCTGGATGCACGCACCTCATCTTCCATGATGACGAGGTCCTTGCTTCTGCCAGCAATCACGCAGAGCACACGGTTGCCTGCTGCCTTGAGTGCCTTGATGATAGGGAGCATGGGAGCTACACCTACGCCACCACCTGCACAGATCACGGTACCGAAGTTCTCGATGTGGGTAGGGTTTCCGAGTGGTCCCACCACGTCGTGAATCTCATCGCCCTCGTTCAGGGCGCAAAGCTTGGTAGAGGAGAGTCCTACCTTCTGTACCACCAGCGTGATGGTGCCTTTCTCGATGTCGGCATCGGCGATGGTCAGCGGCATACGTTCGCTGTTGTTATCTACACGGATGATGACGAAGTTGCCAGCCTTGCGGCTCTTGGCGATGAGTGGAGCTTCCACATCGAAACGGAATACCTTTTCTGAGTATTGTATTTTCTTGATAATCTTGTTCATGGGCTATTAACTTTTTATGTTGAATACTATCTGTGTTTCTATTTCTTATTAGTTGTCTTGATGTTTGCTCATGGTATATAAAATGCAAAAGGATAACTGCGGCCGCCTTTATGGGGTAGCCGAAGTTATCCTCGTACAATATGTTTTATTTTAATTTTATCGAATGAATCGATGTTTTATCGAATGAATCGAATTAATCGAAGTTCTTGTCGTCAAGCATCTCGAATCCGCAGTAAGGAACCAATACCTTAGGTACGCGGATACCCTCTGGAGTCTGGTTGTTCTCCAGGATGGTTGCTACGATACGTGGCAAAGCGAGAGCAGAACCGTTCAAGGTGTGGCAAAGCTCAATCTTCTTGTCCTCTGCATGGCGGTAGCGGCAGTGGAGTCGGTTAGCCTGGTAGCTCTCGAAGTTAGATACTGATGAAACCTCCAGCCAGCGACCCTGTGCTGCACTCCATGTCTCGAAGTCGTAACAGATAGATGATGTGAAGCTCATATCACCACCGCAGAGACGGAGGATGTGGTATGGCAACTCCAGCTTCTTCAAGAGACCCTCTACGTGGTCGAGCATCTCGTTCAGGCTCTCGTATGAGTGACCTGGCTTATCGATGCGTACAATCTCCACCTTGTCGAACTGGTGCAGACGGTTCAAACCACGAACGTCCTTACCATAGCTACCAGCCTCACGACGGAAGCAGGCAGAGTAAGCACAGCGCTTGATAGGGAGATCCTTTTCATCGAGGATAACGTCGCGGAAGATGTTGGTTACAGGAACCTCGGCTGTAGGGATGAGGAAGAGGTTGTCGAGATTAGCGTGATACATCTGACCCTCCTTGTCTGGCAACTGACCTGTGCCACGACCAGAATCCTCGTTAACTACGTAAGGAGGCTGAATCTCCAGGTATCCGCTCTTGCGGGCCTCATCGAGGAAGAATGCCTCAAGAGCACGCTGGAAGCGAGCCATCTTGCCGATATATACAGGGAAACCAGCGCCTGTGATCTTCACACCGAGGTCGAAGTCAACGAGATTGTACTTCTTCAGGAGATCCCAGTGGCAGAGAGCGTCTGCGCCGAGGTTAGGCTTTTCGCCGCCTTCCTTTACAACTACATTGTCAGCAGCATCCTTACCTTCAGGAACCTGCTCGCAAGGAATGTTAGGGATTTCGAGCAACTGGTTGGTCATATCGTTCTGAGCCTTCTCCATGATCTCTTCCAGAGCCTTGGCATCAGCCTTGAGCATAGCTACCTGAGCCTTAGCGCTCTCAGCTTCCTCTTTCTTGCCTTCCTTCATCAGGGCACCAATCTGCTTGGCAAACTGATTAGCCTGCTGCTTGTTGTTATCCAACTTCTGCTGAGCTTCGCGACGAATCTTGTCGTACTCCAAAACTTTCTCTACTGCCTCACGAGCATTTGGAAAATGCTTCTTTTCGAGACCTTTAACTACACGTTCAGTTTCTTCACTGATGAGTTTAAGTGTAAGCATAATATTTCTTTTTTATATTAATTTTCCTATTTGAAGGCAAAATTACAAAAAATATTTGTGATAGCGCAAGATTTTGGCAACTTTTTTGCCGAGAAGGGTAGAATTAAAGTTTTTTCGTGGTTTTGTAGGGTGGTTATGCCTTGAAAGGGTAGAAGTGCCCTGCTTGGAATAACCTATGAGTATGATAAAACGAAGAAAGCCTGCTCTAGGTATGAGCAGGCTTCTATGTTGTTTGTTTGGAATAGTTTTTTCTAAAACTTTAAAA
>JAIINY010000267.1:0-4160 GCA_022741625.1 Prevotella sp.
TAAAAACTGTGATAACTGTTACTGTGATAGCTGTGATCACTCTTGATGCACTAAAACAGTGCATCAAGGTTGAGGATAAAATCCACAAATCACCGAATAAAGAATAATAGACTACAAAAAACAAGTCAATTGCCCATTTTTGTCTCATTTATGTAGAAAAACACCCCCGTAGTTGCGTTTTCTCGTAAAAATCAGTTATCTTTGTAGGCGAATGGCATTAGCCATCATATGTAGAGTACACTATCCACAAGTTGTGGCAGATTTGTAAAGGTATAGAATATGGAAAATATGACATTGGCAAGCAATAGCGAGTTCAAAAGTTGGGTCTCGCAGTTGAAAAAAGATATACGCAGCGCACAAATAAAGGCGGCAATCAAAGTGAACACAGAATTGCTTCGCCTTTATTGGCGTATGGGTGCAGATATTTGCGAAAAGCAGAAATCTGCGTCTTGGGGCGATGGCTGGCTCAAAGAATTGAGCCGTGAGCTTATGGCGGAGTTTCCTGATATGAAAGGGCTTTCATACAGAAACTTGAAGTATATCAGACAATGGTATCAGTTTTATAATGAGCAACTTACAATTGGGCAACAAGTTGTTGCCCAATTAGACGATGTAAATATGCAACAACCTGTTGCACAAATAAGCGAGGAGGCTTTCTTCTCCGTTCCTTGGGGGCATCATCTGTATATCATATCGCAATGCAAGGACGTTAATCGTGCCGTGTTCTACTTGAAAAAGACAGTAGAAAATGGTTGGAGCCGTGCTGTTCTGCTTAATTATCTTGACACGAATCTATATGAACGACAGGGAAAGGCTGTGAATAATTTTACAAGACTATTGGCTAATCCACAAAGCGAATTGGCTGCTCAAACATTGAAAGACCCTTATAATTTCGATTTCCTCACACTTGATGGTGAGTATCGGGAGCGAGAGTTGGAACAGGGACTTACCCAAAATGTCACACGCTTCTTGCTTGAATTGGGTACGGGCTTTGCTTTTGTCGGGAGTCAAGTTCCACTACAAGTAGGAGAAGATACGTTATATCCCGACTTGCTTTTCTATCATTTGGAACTGCGCTGCTATGTCGTCGTAGAACTGAAGATTACGAAATTCAAAGCAGAACATCTGGGACAGTTGGGCGTATATGTAAGTGCAGTCAATCATATTAAAAAGAAGCCTACAGACAACCCTACGATAGGTTTGCTTATCTGCAAGACTAAGAACAATGTGATGGCTCAATATGCCCTTGAATCAACCAATCAGCCAATAGGCATCTCCGAATATCAGTTATCTAAGCTCATGCCTGAAAACATACAGAGCCAGTTGCCTACAATTGAAGACATTGAAGCAACACTTTCTGATATAAAGGAGACTAAGGATTTCAAAAAAGGGTAATGAAATGCTCAAATCTCTATAAAATACGCAAATGGTATTTGTTCTATTCTTCACAAATTGATTTTTTGTACCAATCTGGTACAAAATTACAAAAGATGGATAATGTAACAGCCCCAATGCCAGACTAGCAGAATCTGTCTACCAAGTTGGTAGACAAATAAAACAATGTAACTGGCAGGGTGCCAGTTGCACTTCGTCAAGAAGGATATAGTACAGGTCGTCGTCTATCATCTTGGCTTTGATGTGTCTGTAGAGAGTAAGTGGCTCCCTAAGTTCTGAATTTTCGATATCATCGAGTGCTATCTGGATGATATCTTACGAAGATTTTTTGGCAATATTGCCACTTTTTCTCCGTAAGCGAAAAGACAGTTCCTTTTAATATATGCACGAACTGGGGCGGTAACTTCATTTTTAGGATGCTCTCTTTGAGCACATTTCTAAATTGATTGACGAGGCACACAAGCATGTTCGAACGACCATAGATACAGTGATTCTATTGCGTGTATTCTGAAAAGCTAAACACTGTTTAGCCAATTCAAAAGAAATCAAAAGTTCTATACAGCTTATTCTCAGATAGTTATGAATTTCCCCCAAGTTGGGGGAAAAATGAAACACCACATTCTGTTCAATTCTTACCTCAAGTTGGAGAAAAGGAGCAAGACATTGCGGAGATGCTTTTTTCAATACCATGGACACACCATAAGTTCATCCTTGACAAGATAAAGGGTGATGTGCAGAAAGGATTGTTTTTTGTAGCAAAGGCAAAAGAGGTTTACTTTTGACGAGCAACATTTCTTTGTTGATTTGGTGTTCTACAACCGCCTGCTGCAATGTTATGTACTCATTGACCTAAAGATGGGCAAATTGACACATCAAGATTTGGGGCAAATGCAGATGTACGTGAACTATTATGACAGGCATATGTCTATGCAGCGGCTTACCAGCTCTATCTGCCCGACAAAGCCTTGCTGCAAGCCAAGGTGAAGGAATGGATTGAGGAGTTTGAGGAGAATGAAGAAATAAAGAAATTAGAGGAAGATTAAACAAAACTCAGAATGAATACAAAAGCGTTACGCCAAAAGATACTCGACCTTGCGATACATGGGAAACTTGTACCGCAAGACCCTAATGATGAACCTCATCTAAAATTCCTAAAAACATAGCAATCATGCCATCTGGTCTTTGTGCATCAATAGCAGCATCATATCACTGAATACTTTTTAGGCAAAAATAATGCCTTTGAGCGATTTCCTGGGAGCAAAACAATGAAATTTTGTGGTAATTTAAAAAAAATAGTGATCTTTTATGGTAAGAAGAATCTTTGGGTCTCATTTCAAGGGCTTCGTGCAGATTATCAACAATGTGGCTGTTGCCCAGTCTTTTCATCCTTATGTGCACATATTCCGTAAAGCGGTTCTCATGCGGAAGGATGAATTGTTTGTTACTCCCAAGAGTAAGGAGAAACTGGCAAGACACATGGCAAAACTGGAGGATATCTTGAAGACTACTTCACAGAGAGAAGATTTGGACGAATTGTGCAACATCATCTTTGGATCTGATTTTGAGGAGATGATGAAGACTAGATACATGAGTTATGATGAGCTGGATGAGCAGCGAAGGGAGTTGCAGGATTCTGTGGGGAAGTTGTCTTCTGAAATGGAGAAGGTTACGAAGAAATTTGCCGAGGCTGTAGAGTCGCGCGTGCCCGTTGATTTGATAGAGACGCAGTTGCTGCGTCTGGACCCTTCCACGGCATCAGCCATCTTTGGTAATCTGTCTCTCCTCCTGGCAAAAGACCCGGCATGGGCTAAGATTCAGCCTGAGCTGTCTGAGAAGATTATGCAGAAATTCATGCCGCAAACTCCGGTTGTTAATTGTGGGACTTATTATGGTGAAGGTGCGATGCATGAAGATCATAGGAGTCAGGTCTATCTGGCCCCTGAAAGTAATGCTTCAAATAAAACAATGTTGGATTCTAAAACAAATAGACAATGAATGCATATTATGAGGATGGTGCCGTCCACAACGACCATCATAAGGAGTTAACTATCGGGGGAAACGTAACGGCTGAAGCCCTCAAGCAAATCATGGCAAAATTCTTTGATGATGATTCTGATTCTGAAGGATGCAAACCGGTGGATGATGCGAAAAAAAGTGCTTCCCCGGCTGCCGGAAGAGTGGCTGAGGTGCTCTTTCCCGATAAGAATGGCGAGAAGGATGTGAACCTGACAGAGAAAATGGCGCATGCTTTCGTGAACTATCTCAAGTTGCATCATATCTCTAATGAGCAGATTTCTACCACCGACGGTTGAGGACTATATGAAGTCGCTAGAAGATTGAAGCTTTCCGCCGAATAGTGGATGCCGTTTGACGTAAAGAAAATAATTATATATCTGTAAGATATTGATATAGAGGGACAAGGCGATGGTTTTGCCCCTTTCTTGTTTCCGCCGAATTCAATTTGGCGCATTCGGCGGAAAAGGCGTAACGGAGTATTCTTTCTACTTTTGCCCCAGATTTCAGAACGATACCGGTTCTGAGGTCTGGGGCTTTTGCGTTTTCTATCGCCAGGTTGCTGGGATAGATTTCCTGCCATGTTGTAAGTGGCGCAGCGTATCAGCCCATCGGTCTTTGACAAGGTTGATACATTTATTATTGTAGAACTTTTTGTGGGGAAGTTAGAGGAGTTTACTCCTCAACTTAAAATATTTGCGGAAACTTTTAGCGTGTATTTTTTGCAAAGGTATCCGTCGGGTACCTTTTAT
>JAIINY010000268.1:0-4152 GCA_022741625.1 Prevotella sp.
TTCACAAGAGTACTGTATTTCAAGGGCGAACATTATAACAAAGAAGCCTGCTGACAATTATAGCCAGCAGGCTTTTTTGCTTTCTTCGTCTTTCTGTCCTAAAAGCAATGACTTTATGTCCAGAACTCTTCTTCGCCAGTGGGCTTGCATAAAAAGCTAAACTCCCTCACAGCCCTGCGAATAATTATCTTTCTGTTTATCTCCATAGCGCAAAAACACTTAAAACATACCCAACCATCACAAAATCAAAGAAAAGTAACACAAATGGCAAAACGGGAGATTAATTCCTGTTTAAGATCGTTTGGGAAATTGCAATCATGAAATGCCCTTCCACCAATTATCCGGCAGATCTCTGTGAATAAAGTAATCATCACCATTTTCAATGTCCCAGTTTTTCCACTCGGATGACATGAGCCAACTGTTGCTGGTTCTTCTCTTCAATATGTTTAATCTCAATCATATCAATTTTCTAAATTACATAGTCAACTTCAGAATCTGTCAGGAGATGCTGCATGAAATAAACAATCTGCTTGCACCACCAAGCCCAGTCATGGTCAACGTCATGTCCCCAGTAGTCTACCCAGGCAGGGACATTCTTCTCCTTGAGCAAGGCATCCATCTGACGGGTACTGTAGAGCAGTTCTTCCTCCCAGGCTCCCTGACCTACACACATGATGACTTTCCCTTCGGCCGGTGACCGTTGGTTCAGGGCGTATTATTTCACGATAATCTCATCAACAAACAGCCAGCCGCCGAAGCTGCTTGGCTTTGCCTGAACACGGATGTAGCGGGCTGTCTTGCTGCCCTTCCAGGTAAGCGTCTTGAAGTTCAGAATCGGCTCCTTGCTCGACTCATACTTCTTGTCAAATACCTGGGTGAAGTTCTTGCCATCCTCACTAACTGATACTGTATATTGAGAAGGATAGAAAATCTCAGGACCGCTGCTCTGCATGAAATCTGTACCTACACTGCTGATCTTGGTAGAATTACCCAAATCGATGGTAACATCGAAGCAATCCTTGCCGATAAAGCCCTGCCAACGGCCATCGCCATGAGCCCAACCACCCATGTTGCCATCCACCAGCGTCTTTTCGCCAGCTGCAGGATAATAGCGGTTGTAAGCATGGTTATAGGTAACCTTGGCACCCACAGCCTTGTGCTGCACCGGCTTCATCTTCTCCTTGCGCTCACCAATCTCCTTCTTCAGATTGAATGGGTTCACGCCTTCTGCCTTCAGATGTTCCACCTGCGCCAGGGCACGGGTCTTGAACTCAGGATAGTTCTTGGTCTTGGTTCCGTTCCATCCTATCTCAGCCAGAGCCAAGGCACGAGGATAAAGCATATACTCGGCATACTCTGGAGTAGGAATATGCTCGGTCCAGAGGTTCGCCTGCACACCGGTAATCATATTGCGCTCTGCCTCAGGAAGATCGCTTCCCGGCACGTAGCTATACACCTTCTCGGTAGGAATGAAACCGCCATTTGCCACAGGTTGGGTGCCCGGCGCATCCTGATACATATCAAAATAGCAGTAAGCTCCCGGCGACATCACCACGTCGTAGCCATGCTTGATAGCCTCGTGTGCCAGTTCGGTGCCACGCCAAACCATCACGGTAGTATTCTTGGAGAGATTTCCGGCTATCACCTCATCCCAACCTACGAGCTGTCTGCCATGCTCGTTCAGGAACTTGCCCATGTGGGAAATCAGATGAGCCTGCAATCCATCCACATGGTCGATGCCCAGCTCCTTCATCTTCTTCTGGCAGAGTGCACAACTGCCCCATGACTTCTTCGCAGCCTCATCGCCACCCACATGGATGTAATGAGAAGGGAAGATATCCATCACCTCTTTCAAGACATTCTCAAGGAAATCGTAGGTTCCGATGTTGCCCGGACAGAAATCAGCCTGCTTGTAAGGCTCATGGGTACAGGATAACTCTGGATAGGCAGTAAGCACTTCCTCAGAATGCCCCGGCATTTCGATTTCCGGAACGATGGTGATGCCACGCTCGGCAGCATATTTCACCAGGTCGCGGAGTTCATCTTGGGTATAGTAACCACCCTCGGCACCCTCGCTGCCCTGCTCCAGATACTTGTTGCCATTGGCATTCCAGTCTTTCCATAACTTTCCTGAACGCCAGGCGGCAAAGTTGTTGAGTCGAGGATAACGCTTGATTTCAATGCGCCATCCGGCAGCATCGGTCAGATGGATATGGAGACGGTTGAACTTATATTCCGACATCACATCAATCTGCTTCTTGAGGAAGGAGATTGGGAAGTAATGACGGGAAACATCGAGCATCAAACCACGCCACTTGTAGGCAGGTGCATCCACGATGTCGCAGCATGCAATGCCTTTCTTGGTGGTAAGCTGCTCCATGGTCTGCCAGGCACGGAGGAAACCTTCGCTGCTGGCAGCACTGATTTCAATGGCATCAGGTGCCACATGCAACTTGTATGCTTCCGGCGAAGAGGCGTTGTCAAGCTTGGTGAACTTCACCACCTGCTTGGCAGCATCATTCACCTTGGCATTCCATGCCTTGGTATAGATATTCTCGGCATCAGCGCCTACCTGGTTTTCTACTTTCACACCACCTGCTGTGCTGAACACGCCCTTGCCCATCGTAACTTGCTGCGGTTTTGGCAACAGGTTCTGAGCCTGAATCGGAGTTGCAAGCAATAATGCACAGAAAAGGGATAATAAATAGTTGGATTTTTTAGTCATACGGTTTATCTATAAATGATTAATATCAGTCCGCTAAGCTATCGACCTATAGTCTCTAACTTAGCGTACTATTTTAAAACTTATCGTTCTACTTTCTCGATGATTTTCATACCCTCTTCCACAGCCTTCATATTCAGTGGAATCAGGTTATGATGACGCTCTGGCAACGACTTGAAGAGTGCCTTGTTCAAACCATCGGTACTCACCACAGGGCAAACCTTCAGCAGTCCGCCCAAAACAATCATATTAAACACCTTAGAGTTTTTCATCTCGGCAGCCTTGTCCATCGCATCGATGCGATAAATGGTGATGTCCTTGCGCTGAGGTGGATTCATGATGCCATAACCATCATAAATCAGGATGCCGCCTGGCTTGATCTTCGGCTCAAACTTATCGAGCGATGGCTGATTGAGCACAATGGCAACATCGTAATGGCTCAGGATAGGCGAAGAGATGCGACTGTCGCTCACAATGACCGTTACATTGGCAGTACCGCCACGCTGCTCTGGTCCGTAAGCAGGCATCCAGGTTACCTCCTTGTCCTCCATCAGTCCTGAGTAAGCCAGGATCTTTCCCATCGAAAGGACGCCCTGACCACCAAAACCGGATATAATGATTTCTGTCTTCATTGTTCTTACAAATTTGTTGTATCCTTCAGGTCACCCTTAGGATACTGCTTAAACATGTTCTCTTCCATCCACTTGTTAGCCTCAACAGGTGAGAGCTTCCAACCGCTGTTGCAGGTAGAAACTATCTCTACCAGGCTGGAACCCTTGCCCTGCATACTTGCCTCGAAAGCCTTGCGGATTGCCTTCTTCGCCTTACGGATGCTTGCCACGGTTTCTACGCTCTGGCGAGTTACGTAGCAGGTGCCCTGCAGATGACTGGCAAGTTCGGTGATGTTCAGTGGATAACCATGAAGATCAGCCTCTCGTCCGTAAGGACAGGTAGCTGTCTTCTGACCCAGCAAAGTAGTTGGAGCCATCTGACCACCCGTCATACCATAGATGGCATTGTTGATGAAGATGATGGCGATGTGCTCGCCACGGTTCAGGGCGTGGATGGTCTCGCAGGTACCGATGCACGCCAGGTCGCCATCCCCCTGATAGGTGAAGACGAGACGATCAGGCCACAGACGCTTGATACCCGTAGCCACAGCAGGAGCACGACCATGCGCTGCTTCCTGCCAGTCGATATCCAAATAGCGATAAGCGAATACGGCACAGCCCACCGGACAAACGCCCACCGTCTTATCCTCCATGCCCATCTCCTCGATGACCTCGGCAACGAGCTTATGAACTACGCCATGCGAACAGCCCGGGCAATAGTGCATCGGGGTATCGTTCATCAGCGTAGGCTTCTTATATACCAGATTCTCTGGTGAAATTATATCATTCATTTTATTAACTTCTTTAATGCTTCAACGA
>JAIINY010000269.1:0-4141 GCA_022741625.1 Prevotella sp.
GTGATAAGTGAGTGAACGGTGCGGCCATACTTGAGGTCACCCACAAGATAAATGTTCAAGTTCTCCAGGGTTCCCTGGGTCTTGAAGATAGAATAGAGGTCGAGCAAGCACTGGGATGGATGCATGTGGGCACCATCACCGGCATTGACGATAGGCACTGGAGCTACCTCGCTGGCATACTGGGCTGCACCCTCGATGAAGTGGCGCATGGTGATGACGTCGGCGTAGTTGCTCACCATCAGAATGGTGTCCTTCAGCGTTTCGCCCTTGGTAGTGCTGGATGTCTTGGCATCAGAGAAGCCGATGACACGTGCGCCAAGGCGATTGGCAGCTGTCTGGAAACTGAGTTGGGTACGAGTAGATGGTTCGAAGAAAAGGGTCGCTACGACCTTTCCCTTCAACAACTCCCTGTTGGGATGTTTTTCAAACTCTTGCGCCATTTCGAGGAGGTACATGATTTTCTCCTTCGAGAGGTCAGCAATCGTCACAAAATTATGTTTTTCCATACGAATTTTGATTGAATGTTCTGAAATCGCCCCCAAAGTTACATATAATTTTTGATTTATGTGCGATATTTCAAAACTTTTATGTAATTTTGCACAAATAAATGAAGAAATAGAGATGAGAAAACATTTTATCTATACATTATGGGGCATTTTTGCCACTTTTGTCGTGTCGGCTATGCTGGCCTTCTTTGCCGTCTGGAACGGATGGATCGGTTACATGCCGGACATCGAGGATCTGCAGAATCCTATCAGCAGATTCGCCACTCAGGTGTATTCGTCTGATGGAAAGGTGCTGGGTACATGGAACCTGAATAAGGAGAACCGTATCGTGATACCTTACAAGAAGATGTCACCTTATTTAATAAAGGCACTGGTTGCCACGGAGGATGAACGATTCTATGAGCATTCGGGCATCGACTTCCGTGCGCTCGGTCGTGCCATCGTGAAGCGTGGACTCCTGGGACAGACCAATGCCGGAGGTGGATCTACCATCACCCAGCAGCTTGCCAAGCAGCTCTATTCCGAAAAGGCATCGAGCACCCTGGAGCGACTGCTGCAGAAACCGATAGAGTGGGTCATCGCCATCAAGCTGGAGCGATACTATACCAAGCAGGAAATCCTGGCACTCTATCTCAACTACTTCGACTTCCTGCACAATGCCGTGGGTATCAAGACGGCGGCGAATACCTATTTTAATAAGGAACCGAAGGATCTTACCCTCACCGAGGCGGCTACGCTCATCGGTCTCTGCAAGAATCCTTCGCTCTTCAACCCTGTGCGCTATCCGGAGCGTGCCCGCGACAGAAGAAACGTGGTGCTCTCGCAGATGGTGAAGGCGGGCTATCTGGATCATGCTGAATACAGTCAGTATTCGGCAGAACCGCTCACGCTCAACTTCCACCGTACCGACCATAAGGATGGTTCGGCTACCTACCTGCGCGAATATCTGCGCAAGTATCTGATGGCTACCCGTCCGGAAAGAAAGGATTATGCATCGTGGAACTATGCTCAGTTTGTTACCGATTCCATCCTCTGGAATACTGATCCTCTGTATGGATGGTGCAACAAGAACTTCAAGAAGGATGGTTCTCCATATAATGTATATAGCGATGGATTGAAGGTGTTTACCACCGTGGACAGCCGTATGCAGCGATATGCCGAAGAGGCTGTATATCAGCACGTGGCACGCTATCTGCAGCCAGCCTTCAGCAAGGAGATTTCAAATAAGCCAAGTTCGCCATACAGCGACAAGCTGACCCCTAAGCAGATCAAGGCTATCCTGAACCGCAGCGTTACCCAGTGCGAGCGCTACCGACAGATGAAGGAGGCGGGATGCTCGGCAGAAGAGATTCACGATACCTTCCGCAAGAAGATTCCGATGACCGTGTTTACCTATCATGGCGACATCGATACGCTGATGAGTCCGCTCGATTCCATCCGCTATTACAAGACCTTCCTGCGCAGCGGATTCATGAGCATGGATCCTAAGACGGGTGCCGTGAAGGCATACGTGGGTGGATTGGACTATACCCACTTCATGTATGATATGGCAAGTCTGGGAAGAAGACAGGTGGGTTCTACCATCAAGCCGTTCCTCTATAGTCTGGCGATGGAGAACGGGTTTTCGCCTTGCGATTTGGCGCCTAACCGTCAGCAGACCTATATGGTGGCTGGCAGACCATGGACGCCGCGCAATGCCAACCATTCGAGATACGGACAGATGGTTCCGCTGAGCTGGGGATTGGCACAGAGTAACAACTGGATCAGTGCCTATCTGATGAGTAAGCTGAACCCATCGCAGTTTGTCCAGCTGCTGCATGACTATGGTATCAACAACCCTGATATTCACGCTTCTCTGAGCTTGTGTCTCGGACCGTGCGAGGTGAGCGTGAGCGAGATGGTGAGCGCCTATACAGCCTTTGCCAACCACGGCATCCGCACGGCTCCGATGTTCGTGAGCCGCATTGAGGACAACGAGGGTAACACCATCGCCACCTTCCAGCCGAGAATGAACGAGGTGATCAGTGCCGACAACGCCATGAAGATGCTCTACATGATGATGGGCGTAGTGGATAACGGAACGGCAGGCCGCCTGCGCTACAGATATAAGCTGGAGGGACAGATTGGTGCCAAGACGGGTACTACCAATAATAACAGCGATGGATGGTTTATCGGCTTTACTCCGCAGCTGGTAAGTGGCTGCTGGGTAGGCGGTGAGGATCGCGATATCCACTTCGATTCCATGAGTATGGGTCAGGGTGCCACCATGGCATTACCTATCTGGGCCATCTTCATGAAGAAGGTTTATGCCGACCCATCGCTGGGCTACAGTCCTACCGTGAAGTTCGATATGCCAGCCGACTACAACCCATGCTATCATGCGAGCAGTGGCGGCGAGCAGGATACTTTTGAAAAGGTGAATGCCATCGACGAAGTGTTTGAATAAAAAGGTCTTGGGGTGTATTCCCCAAATCATCATAAAAAAGGCTATCCGCCGTTTTTGCCTCTATTTCTTTTAAATAGTGCAAAAATGGCGGATGTTTTTTGTTTATCTGCAATATTTTTTGTATTTTTGCAAAGTTTTAGGGCTATAGTGCGCAACGGGGCAGGAATGCAGGGGCACAGTCCTGGAATCTGACAATGAGAAAATAATAAAAAAACATCATAATGAACGTTTCATACAAATGGCTTAAAGAATACGTCGATTTCGACCTGACACCACAGGAGACTGCTGATGCGCTGACCTCTTGCGGACTCGAAGTGGACGCTTTGGAGGAAGTACAGTCTATCAAGGGTGGACTGAAAGGTCTTTACGTAGGTAAAGTGTTGACATGCGAGGCGCATCCTAACAGCGATCACCTGCACGTAACAACCGTTGATCTGGGCAAGGGCGAGCCACAGCAGATTGTCTGCGGTGCGCCTAACGTGGCTGCCGGTCAGAAGGTAATCGTTGCCGACCTGGGCTGCGTGCTCTACGACGGCGACCAGAGTTTTACCATCAAGAAGAGCAAGCTCCGCGGTGTAGAGAGCTTGGGTATGATCTGTGCAGAGGATGAGATTGGCGTGGGTACATCTCACGACGGTATCATCGTGCTCCCTGAGGATGCTCCAGTGGGTCAGCCTGCTGCTGAGTACTATCACCTGGAGAGCGACTGGCTCATCGAGATTGATATCACAGCCAACCGTGCCGATGCACTCGGCCACTGGGGTGTGGCCCGCGACCTCTATGCCTGGTTGAAGCAGAACGGTTATGAGACCAGCCTGCATCGTCCATCTTGCGATGAATTCGTAGTAGATAACGAGGATCTTCCTATCGATGTAGAGATTGAGAACACCGAGGCTTGCAAGCGCTATGCCTGCGTAAGCATCACCGACTGCGAGGTGAAGGAAAGCCCAAAGTGGTTGCAGGACAAGCTGAACATCATCGGCCTCAGACCAATCAACAATATCGTGGATATCACCAACTACATCATGATGGCATACGGTCAGCCATTGCACTGCTTCGATGCAGACATGGTTACCGGTCATAAGATTGTAGTACGCACCCAGCCAGAGGGCACCAAGTTCGTGACCCTGGATGGCGAGGAGCACACCCTGGGTGAGCACGACCTGAGCATCTGCAATGCTGAGGAGCC
>JAIINY010000270.1:0-4134 GCA_022741625.1 Prevotella sp.
ATTCGTTATTCAATCTTTTCGAGTGCAAAGGTAATGCCTTTTTGTGTACGCACACAATATTTTTGGGAAAAACTTCAAAAAAGGGCCGTTTTTTTGATTTTCATCAAATTCTGTCATAGGAAACAGGGCAAAATGACATGTCAATCCAGGTTTTTTCAATCTTTAGAACCAAAGTTTAAGCAAGCGGTTGCGCCAACCGTATCAGCAATCTGCCACTTACGGCATGATGATAACTGCCCAAACGTTCTATAGCGATTTCCATATACTTTTGAATTTTCCAAACTTGAAATACAACTATTTACTCGTATTTACGATGAAACACCAGGAGACAGAAGGCTCCAGCCAATGCCATCGGTACACCGATGAGCGCAGGGTAATTATATCCCAATCCCATCGCCACGGGGATTCCGCCCAAGAAGGCACCCAGGGCATTGCCCAGATTAAAGGCTGCCTGAATGCAGCAACCACCCAGCATTTCACCACCCTCGCTGTGCTTCACAATGAGAAACTGCTCTGGCGAACCTATACCGAAAAGGCAGGCACAACTGATAAACATCATCGCTGCCGATACCCAACCGATATGCGACAGAAAGAAGGTAGCCAGCAAGGCTGCGGCAGCCAGAAACTGCAGATAGCAGGTAAAGCGGCCCGGCTTGAATCTATCTGCCAGCAAGGCACTCACCTGATTTCCTACCACCATTCCCAAACCGGCAAGAATCATCAATACCGAAATTGATGCCGCATGGAATCCACCATCTATCTGCAAAAGCGGAGAGATATAACTGAACCAGCAGAGAATACCGCCGTTGCCCAGGAAAGTAGCAGCGATGATAAGCCAGGGAGCCAAATGGCGCATAAACCGGAACTGCGCCTTCATACCCTTGTTAGGCAGAGCCTCTACATCAGGAACCCACTTGTAAATCATATAGAGCGTGATGACGCCCAACGCCACCGATATGAGAAAAGGCACTCGCCAGGAGATGGTATGACTCAGGAAGGTGCCCAGCGGAACACCAAGCAGATTGGCAAACGGCATACCGGCACACATCATCGCCACCGCCTTGGTACCCTTTCCCTCCTTTGCCATCTTCACCGCCACGATGGTAGCCGTACCGAAATAGGCACCATGAGGAAGTCCCTGGATGAAGCGGGCACAAAGCAGAAGCCCGTAACTAGGGGCTATCGTAGCGATGATGGCTCCCAGAATCACCAGCGAAGTAAGAAACAAGAGTATATTCTTGGGGCGATACTTATGCATCAATATCAGCGAGAAAGCACCGGTGCATACACCCAGTGCATAGATAGAGATGAGATGACCAGCCTGAGGGATGGACACATTCATGTTGTGCGCCACATCGGTGAGAATTCCCTCGATAATAAATTCTGCGATGCCCAGGGTAAATGTACCCAAGGCGAGTGCAAACAATCCTTTTTTCATACGTTAATTATCCTTATCTTTTTATCCTAAGTTTGTTTTCAGGGTGCAAAATTACAAAAATCTCTACACATATAAATGATAAGGGGGCAAAAACTTTGCCCTTTCAAGATTTATTAGTAATTTTGCACTCAAAAATAAAACGAAGAGGGATGAAGCGGATGCTGAATCCCTCTTTCATCATCAACAATAAGTAGAATGCCTATGCTGAATATTGCAGAATATTTTCCAATTACCGACCCTACGCTGATCTTCTTCGTAGTGCTCCTCATCATCCTCTTTGCCCCTATCATCATGGGTAAGCTCCGAATCCCCCATATCATCGGAATGGTGCTGGCGGGTATCCTCGTGGGCAAATATGGTCTGAATATCCTGGAGCGCGATGCTTCTTTCGAGCTGTTCGGCAAGGTGGGACTCTACTACATTATGTTCCTCGCCGCCCTGGAGATGGACATGGAGGGTATGAAGAAAAACAAATCGCGGCTCATCATCTATGGTCTGCTCACCTGCTTCGTTCCCTTCTTCCTCACCTTCGGCATGAGCATCTGGTTGCTGCACTATTCCACCAGGGCATCGTTTCTGCTGAGCTGCATCATGGCTTCCAATACCCTGATAGCCTACCCTATCGTTTCCAGATATGGTCTGCAGCAGAAACCGAGCGTTACGCTGAGCGTGGGTTCCAGCATGCTTTCGCTCCTGATAGCGCTCATCATGCTGGCAGGTCTCGTCGCCTCGTTCTCCAGTCATGATGGTCTGCTCTTCTGGGTACTCTTCACCGCCAAGTTTGCCGCATACTGCGGAGTAATGATATTCCTGATACCGCGACTCACAAGATGGTTTCTGCGCCGGTACAGCGATTCGGTGATGCAGTTTATCTTCGTGATGGCGATGCTCTTCATGAGTGCGGCTCTCTCGCAGATGGTGGGTATCGAGGGCGTGTTCGGTGCTTTCTTCGCTGGTCTGATATTAAATAGGTATATCCCGCACGTGTCTCCGCTGATGAACCGATTGGAGTTTACGGGCAATGCGCTCTTCATCCCTTACTTTTTGATAGGTGTGGGCATGCTCATCAACGTGGGACTGCTTTTCCAGGGCAGTCATATCCTTTGGGTCATCTTCTGCATCGTGTTCTTCGGAACCTTGGGAAAAGCCATCGCAGCCTATGCCGCCTGCTTCGGATTCCGGTTGCCGCTGTCATCGGGTCACATGATGTTCGGTTTGACTTCTGCCCATGCCGCCGGCAGTATCGCCATGGTGATGGTGGGTATGAACCTCCTGGTGGGTCCGAACACCTATCTGGTGAACGATGACATGCTGAATGGTGTGGTGATGATGATTCTCTGCACCTGCGTCATCTCTTCGATGCTCACCGACTGGAGTTCCAGAAAAATTATCCTCCGCGACAAGGAGCTTCCAGATGCCGAGGATACCAAGAAGGCAAGCGATGAGAAGATTCTCATACCGGTGAAGTATCCGGAATATGCCGATAATCTGATGAGTCTCGCCTTCCTGGTGAGAAACCAGAAGCTGAACAGAGGACTGGTCTGCCTGAACGTAGTGTATGATGACAAGGATATGCGATACAAGCAGGAACAGGGCCGACAGCTGCTGGATCATTGCAGTCAGCTTGCCGCAGCCACCGATGTGATGACGCAGACGCAGGTCCGCATCGCAGCCAATATCGCCAACGGCATCAAGCATGCCTTCAACGAGTTTCAGTGTTCAGAAATCATCATCGGCATGCACATGCATCCGGAGGTTTCGCCTAAGTTCTGGGGAGAGTTTCATCAGAGTCTCTTCAATGGTCTGAGCCGCCAGATTATTATGGCACGCATCAAGCAACCGCTCAATACCATCCGCCGAATACAGGTGGCTGTACCATCGAGGGCTGAGTTTGAACCGGGGTTCTACCGCTGGGTAGAGCGACTCGCCCGACTAGCCGGCAACCTGGATTGTCGCATCCAATTTCATGGCAGGGAGGAGACGATGGCTCTCATCAACGAGTACATCACCAACCGACATCAGGAAGTACGTGCCGAATACACCCTGATGCAGCATTGGAACGAGATGCCTCAGCTTGCCTCCCACATGAGCAAGGACCATCTCTTTGTGGTGGTGACAGCCCGCAAGGGTACGGTATCCCACAAGTCGGCATTGGAGCGGTTGCCGGAAGAGCTAACCCGCTTTTTCTCGGGCACGAACCTGATGATCATCTTCCCTGACCAGCATGGAGATTCATCGGGCAATGTACTGACATTTGCCGAGCCTCAGCACCAGGAGGAAATCAGTGCCTACGTGGCATTCAACCAATGGTTCAAAAAGAAATTCAGAAAATAAAGAGAAAACAAAGGATACTAAAAAAGGTCGCCAGCATTTTGGCGATCTTTTTTAGTATATAAACAATCAAAACGATTTGGATTAATCAAGACGATTCTTATGATTTACTTTGTATTCAAAACCAGCTTCTTGGCTTTCATCTTTTCACCAGCTACCGAAAGTTCTATCTTTCCTGGCTTATCGCCTGCTCTCAATATCACGACGAGCTTCAAGGCAACCGCCTCGCCCGTGGTTTCTATCTGATGGCGAGCCACCACCTTGCCGTTCTTCTTAGCCACAGCCACGAGTGTGCCTGGAGCATAGGCGATGTCGTCCCACTTGATGCGGGCACGGAGCTTAGGGTCGTTGCTGTTCTTCTTCAC
>JAIINY010000271.1:0-4130 GCA_022741625.1 Prevotella sp.
GCATCAGAATTCTGATGCGCTTTTTTATTTTACTTTTAATTTTACTTATTGAAACCGGTAACCTCCACGTATGGAGCCTGACCTCTGCCATCCTCATTGCGATAAGAAACCGTAATCTTCTTACACTCATTCGGCATCAGACTGAAGTAGTTGTCGCTGTAGATAACAGGGAGAATCTGCTCACCATCACCACCCTTCAGGTTCAGGCGAACCAAGAGGGCAGGTACATTGCCGGTATTGCGGATCTCTACCTCGCCAACCCACTCTTCGCCCTGCTGAACGAAACGCTTGCCGCTGACAGCAACCTCTGCCTTTGGCAACTTAGAGAGTGCCTGGAGATTATCCTCTTCCTTACCCATCACATAGAAGTTGTCTGAAACCACCTGGTTGTTCTGCTCCAGAGTCAACTTGATGTAGTAAACCTCCTCATCCGGTTCGCTTACGCTAACGGCATCGAGAGTCTGGTCTTCTGCCACATTCACTTCCTTGCTCTCCTCCTTGATCAACTTTCCGCACATATCAAAGACCTGAGCCTTGGCAAGCAAGCCATTCTTGGCACCACCGGCAAAGTTGACTACCTCGGCAACCTTCTTCACCGGGTTGTACTGGATATGCAATGGTTCGCAAGCCTTCTTCACACCAAAGTATGCTGCAGTTGGCTCGAAGTAATAATCGTAGGTACACCATACCATGCTTGGCCAGCAGGCATGACTCATCCAGATGAGCAAACCAAGACGGTCCTGCTGAGAAGACTCGTACATCGCACGGTAGCCATCATAGTTGAGCCACTGTGCCCACTTGGTAAACTGCTCAGCACTCTGAGGCTTGCCATAACGCTTCTCCATGATGTTGTTGAAAGACTCACCACCCTGGGCGCCCTTCAATGTATAATCATGCTGTCCCCAAGCATCGTTCTGTGGCCACAGATGCTCCGGTTCCATCATTCTGCTCAGAGACTCAAAGGTAGGCACATTCGGCATACCACGCTCTGAATGCAGCTTATGGCTCTGATTAGCGAAGTAGAAAGATGGTGACTTCATCTGGTAAGGACCATGACCGCTGACACCGAGGTCGGCTGAGCTAGGAATATAACCCAACTGTGGATGGATATCCTTGACCTGCTCTCTCAGCACCTTGTCGATGGATGCAGGAGGGAAGCCCTCGTTTCTACCGCAATAGATACCGATACAAGCATGGCTGCGGATACGGGAGATGTAATCGGCAGAGTTCTCGAGGAACATCTTGTCGTCATCAGGATCCGGTCCGTCCCATGGGTTAGCTAGCCAGAAGTCCTGCCAGATCATGATACCATACTTATCGCATGCCTCATACAGTTCCTCATCACCAATCTGACCTACCCAGTCGCGAATCATATTGTTGTTCATCTCCTTATGGTAGCGAACGGCAGTATCGTATTCACGTCCACGGTAGTTGAGGTTGGTCTCAGAGAATCCCCAGTTACCACCCAATGGATTCAATCGCTTGCCATTGATGTAGATCTTGGTCTGGGTATCCAGGTCGGCATAGCTCATCTGGCGGATACCCGCCTTATAGTTGACCTCAGAGATTACCTCACCTGAAGCCTTGTCTGACACCTTGAAACCGGCATCATATAAATAAGGTGAACCATAGCCGTTAGGCCACCAGAGATTCATGCGCTGGTTCTTGAGCTGAGGATAATCAGCTGGAGCGAAAGTCACCTCACGCTTCTCGTTTGGCTGCAGGCTAACTTCCTGCTCGAACTGGATTTTGCCGATAAAACCGGAAAGCTTCACGGTCTTAGCCACGGCATCTGCATTCTTCAGGAAGACAGATGGAGTCATGGTTGCCAAAGTATCCGGCAGATTCAAAGTAGATGTTACCAGCGGATCGGAAACACTCACACCGTTATCGTGGGTGAGATAGACATCATTCCAGATACCGATTTCACGACCTGGGGTATTGGTAATCCAGTCCCAGCCGATAGATGCGTGGAATGTAGGGTTATCAGCACCCAACTCACCACCGTTGAGGTCGGTATTCTGGAGATTTTTCTGCTTCACTACGCCGAAGTGGGCATTCTTGATGACATGCACCTCGAGCTTGTTGGCACCCGTCTTCAACTTCCTGGTCACGTCAATGCGAGAGCGGATAAAGGCACCATCGATTCTGCCAATCTTCTCACCATTCAGGAGGATATCCGCCTTCCAGTTGATACCATCGAAGTTAAGATAGGTATGCTGGTTCTTGTTGGCAGATGGCTGATGGTTGATGGTAGTACGATACCAGAAATCAGAGTTGAAGAACGACTCGGAAATCTGTCGCATATTATCATCGTAGCGGTTATCAGGCACCGCACCGATATTCATATAGCTGGTAAGCACGGTACCCGGAACGGTAGCCTGAATCCAGGCATCACTTCCCTCGCGGCGCAGCTGCCACTGGTTGAGCATCTGCTTGCCATTCTTAGAAGCCAAAGTGTTGGCTGCCTCGGCACGCAAGCCACCCTTACCCATCACCTGCATCTCAGACAAGGCATAGCGACCGGAAGCATCCGGCTGGGTAAGCAGCAATCTTACATATCTGCCATGCCCCTTGCAAGCCACCTTCTCGGTCAAGCCCTTCTGCTTCTGCTGACCCAGGGTAGCGATATCGCTCCAGTTTCTGGCATCGCTGGAAACCTGGATCTTTCCCTGGCGAGCCTTGTTGACCCAGAAGAGATTCACCTGATCGAAATCAGCCACAGTACCCAGATCTACATAGAGCCACTGGTCATTCTTTGCCAATTCAGACTTCCATACACTGGAGAAGTGCATGGATGGACGCCATGAAGTAGTATTATCGATGAGTTTGACGCGCCACCACGCAGCACCCGGCATGTTAAATTCGATGCGGACGTGCTCGTAATTGCCCAGTTTCTTCAAAGGAATGGAAACATTCAGCTTGCGGAGCGGCAGGCGCACCACATCCTGGAACTTGTTAGGGTCGGAACTTACTTGCTGCCTGGTAGCCTCGCCAGGAAGTCCGGTGCCTTTCTCTTCTCCCAGCACCTCCCATTTCTTGCCATTGTGTGAACCCATCACACGAATCACATACCCCTGAGTAGCCTTGTCCTGATAGTAAGCCAATTCACCTGTAAACTTCAGGTTTCTAAGGTTTACCTTCATGGCTTCCCAATTGAACTCAGCAAAAGCCTTCTCGCCCTTGATATACTGACTGGTGACCGTGTTGCCATCGATCATCTTCTCCTTGTCACGGTTGGACAACTCGCCTTCATTCGTTCTTACACTCAGGAAGGAAGGAGCCTTGCTGGTGATGATACCATCTGTTACCAGATGACCTGCAAGATTGAAATCGGCATTCGAGGAAGTATATACCATACGATTCAAGGCGATGTTCCTATAGGCATCATCCTTCACCATTTGAGGAGCCGTAAACTGAGATGGGCGTCCCGGATACTGTCCGATACCCCTTGTCCCGGTCTGATCGTCGGCATAAGTCAAGCCCAGTGCCTGGCTGAGTAAAGCTATAACCACAACTGCTTTCTTCATTATTTTTTAAGTTTAAGTAATATACTAAGTTTTGTGCAAAGTTACAAAAAAAAATTATACGTGCAAATATTTTAAACCAATTTATTTATTCTTGCGTATTTTAGGGGGCATAAAAGGGGATGGAGCACAAAAAAACGCACCAGCTTAACCAGCTGATGCGCTCAATTATTTATTTTCTGAATGATTCATTACTCTACGACGATAGGCTTGTACTTAGGCACCAATGCCTTCATGATACACCAGCCTACGAGGTAAGCCACACTACAGATGCAGAATACAATCATGTAAGCACCTGGCTTGCCATCGAAACCCATGAAGGTGAAGGCAGAACCCTGACCCTCGGCGTAGGTGAAGAGCATACCGGAACCCTTGTTGATGAGGAAAGAACCATTTGTCTTAGTTTTTAAGCGTTTTATTTTGTTATTCTAATGTAGGGATCTTCACTACCTGCATATCGTTGTAGATGAGGTTCTCACCAGCCATACCCCAGATAAAGGTATAGTTGCTGGTACCTGCAGCGCAGTGAATAGACCATTCAGGTGCAATGACAGCCTGCTCATTGTTCAACCAGATAGGACGTGTCTCCTGTGGTTCACCCAT
>JAIINY010000272.1:0-4122 GCA_022741625.1 Prevotella sp.
TCTGGCGCTGAAGACGAAGGAGGTCTATTCTTCTCTTTTTATCGGTATCATTCTGGGTGCCGTTCAATATTGCATTTCGATGGGAACAGGTTTCGACGGATTCCTCGTTCATCTGACCAACCACACCGTAGGCGAAGGCGAGGATGCCAAGGCATACGGTTTGATACATTGCCTTTCCGACCCTTGGAACGTAGGCATCCTGGTATTCCTGGTGGTTCTGGGCAGCATCGTTTCACTGATGAACAAGGCAGGTGGTTCTGCGGCTTTCGGCCGATGGGCTTCCAAGCACGTAAAGTCGAAGATTGGTGTGCAGGTAGCCACCATTCTGCTCGGTATTCTGATATTCATCGATGATTACTTCAACTGCCTTACCGTGGGTTCGGTGATGCGCCCTATTGCAGTGCGCAATGGCGTAACCAAGGAGAAACTGGCTTATCTCATCGACTCCACAGCAGCTCCAGTCTGCATCATCTCCCCAATCTCCAGTTGGGCAGCAGCAGTATCGGGCTTCGTATCGGGAGGCGAGAATGGACTGGCACTTTTCTGCAAGGCGATACCCTACAATTTCTACGCATTCTTCACCATCTTCTTTATGTTTGGCATCGTGATTTTGGGCTTCGACTTCAAGGCGATGAGCAAGTATGATGCAAGACTGAAGGAATGGTATGAGCGCACCAACGGAGGAAAGCTCGACGAGGTGAGCGATACCAAGCTGCAGATCGTGGAGCATGGTGTGGGAGCGAAGCAGGAAGAATCATCCAAGAGCAAAGGCTCTGTGAGCGATCTTGTGATTCCAATCATCATGTTGATTATCTTCTGTATGGCTGGCATGGTTTATTCGGGAGGCTTCTTCGATGCCAGCAATGCCAACTATATGAACTTCGTTGACTCCTTTGCTGGCAGCAATGCCTCTATAGGTCTGGTGATTGGTTCATTGGCAGCCTTGATTCTGACCATTCTGATGTTTACGGTTCGCAAGTCCTTGCCATTCGATGAAGCGATGAGTAGTCTGATCAAGGGATTCGAGGCGATGGTACCAGCCATTCTGATTCTTACTCTGGCATGGACCCTGAAGAGCATGACCGACTCGCTGGGGGCAGCAGAATATGTATCCACCGTAGTGGCAAGCAGCGCCTCTGAACTCCAGATGCTCCTGCCAGCCATCATCTTCCTGGTTGCAGCCTTCCTGGCTTTCGCCACAGGTACATCCTGGGGAACCTTCGGTATTCTGATTCCTATCTGTATCGCCGTCTTCCCAGCTGCCGACCCATTGCGTATCATCTCTATCTCAGCCTGTATGGCTGGTGCTGTCTGTGGCGACCATATCTCACCTATCAGTGATACCACCATCATGGCGAGTGCCGGAGCCGAGTGCAAGCATGTGCACCATGTTTCATCACAGTTGCCATATGCGCTGACTGTAGCTGCCGTCAGCTTCCTGACATTCATCGTGGCAGGTTTCACCCATACACTGGGAATAGTAACAAGTGCCATCATTTCGTGGATATTCGGTATGGCAATGCTTTGTTTTGCTTTATTTTATTTAAATAATAGGTCAAAAGTAAAATAATCCTTAATTTTCTTGCATAATTAGAAATTTTTCAATATCTTTGTGAATGAAAATAATAAAGAACATATTAATAACGTAATACAGAATACATTATGAAAGAATTAAAAGGAACAAAAACAGAGAAGAACCTCCAGGAGGCATTCGCTGGTGAGTCACAGGCTCGTAACAAATATACATATTTTGCAAGTAAGGCTAAGAAGGACGGTTATGTTCAGATAGCTAATATCTTTGAAGAGACAGCTGCCAACGAGAAGGAGCACGCCAAGTTGTGGTTCAAGTACCTGGAGGGCGGTGCTATTCAGGATACAGAGAAGAACCTGGAGGCTGCTGCCAATGGTGAGCACGATGAGTGGACCGATATGTATCCACGCATGGCTAAGGAAGCTCGCGAGGAAGGCTTCGAGGAGATTGCAATCAAGTTTGAAATGGTGGCTGAAATCGAGAAGCACCACGAGGAGCGTTATCGCAAGCTCTTGAAGAACGTGCAGGACAAGCTCGTCTTCTCTCGCGACGGCGACTGCATCTGGCAGTGCTCTAACTGCGGACATATCGTAGTAGGCAAGCAGGCTCCAGAGGTTTGCCCAGTCTGCAACCACCCACAGAGCTACTTCCAGATTGAGGCTCAGAACTACTAAGATTCTATTACAGGAAATTGAACGATAGGATAGGATTATAACATAGAACCTATCATATAGAAGACTTCCTATAGAACCAGATAAAAATCCCCTGATGCAATGAGATAGGCATCAGGGGATTTTCTTTTACCATTGGTTGATATCAGCTTTCGCCTCTATCTTTTTCTCGATGTTATCAGGAAGTTTGGAGAAGAAATCATAGCCGGTGATACGCTCCACCTCATCTACCGAGTTGACGAAGTCTTTTTTCTGCAGCCCGGTAGCTCCCTGGTTACGACAGATAAAGCCGATGGCTTGCGGATTCTTGCCGGTGCGGAGGATAACCTTGAAGAAAGCATCAGGCACCACCACCTTGTTCTTACCCAGTTTGCGATGCTGCTTATTCAGGAATATCGGACCGCAGACGATATAGACCTTACCATATTTCTTAGCCCAGGTACGGCATTGCTGTTCTATGCTATTCCAGATGCCCGCATTCAGAGCATGGGTCTGAGGACACATATTGGTCATCAGGAAGCACTCGTCCATAGCCTTCTGGTTCCACTTGTTATCACCAGCCGGACAGAGATGACCTCTATCATAACCGCTGTTGTAGTAATCAGCCTTCGTTCCCTTAGGTGATGGCATATCCATATCATCCTCAAAGTCGCCACGCTTCAACTTACCCGAAGCATGAGCACGGGTCAAGGTCCATGCCACCCAGTTAGGCTGACGGGTATCGTGATTGTATGACACGGTATAGGCAAAACGCTTTCTGATGGTTTGCGATACCTTTTTCCTTGAAACCGGGATTTCCATTCCCGGTACATCCCCCTGTGCTGCTGGCAACATAGAGGACGACAAGCCCAAAGTAGAGAGCAAAGCGATGGCGCCAGCTATCACCCATCCTCTCATTTTCTTATTGAATTGAATCATCTTTATTTTATATGAAGAGATTATTATGTATTTTTATAAAGAGATCATTATGTACTTATCCTATTCTGCAGGATTAATCTTTTCCAGCATGATTTCTATCAGTCTCGGAACCCCATAGTCTTCTATCTCACTTTCCTTGATCCAGATGTAATCATCTGGGAGTGGAGGACGGTTTTCCGTTTCCAGGAGATAGAAGTCGGCAAGAAGGATGCGATGAGTCAGTACGTGCTTGACATCTTGTGCCAGCAAGATTGGATTCTTCACGAAAGAAGGCAGTTCCTTGACATCCGAAACATTATAAGGCTCCCATAATCCCTGCCAGATATCACCTTCTCCACGACGATGGATGGCAACCATCGGTTCTGAATTTCCAGCACCATCCGCTGCCGAAGATTTACACCTTATATATATATAGGAGAGATGGCGGGTCTTCACCTTCACGGTCTTGTTCTTGACGGGCAGTTCCTCTACCCTGCCGCAACGCAAAGCCTCGCAGGTTTCTGCAAGCGGACAGAGCAGACACTTCGGAGACTGGGGGGTACATTGAATCGCACCGAAATCCATCATTCCCTGATTATAGGATGCCGCATCAGAGACAGGCAAGAGCGATTGAGCCAAAGCAGCAAATTCCTTTTTCCCCTGAGTTGAGTTGATGGGAGTATCGATGCCGAAATATCGGGAAAGCACCCGATAGACATTGCCATCAACCACAGCTGCCGGAATATCGAAAGCGAAAGAGCCGATGGCTGCAGCGGTATAATCACCTACTCCCTTCAGGGATTTAATGCCTTCGAGGGTATTTGGAAAACCACCGAGAGCCACAATCTGCTTGGCGGCAGTATGAAGATTGCGGGCACGGGAGTAATACCCCAAGCCCTGCCAGAGTTTCAAGACATCATCCTCGCTGGCTGCTGCCAGATCTTCTACCTTGGGATAGGCCTGCACGAACCGTTCCCAATATTCCCAACCTTGGGCAATGCGGGTTTGCTGAAGGATGATTTC
>JAIINY010000273.1:0-4120 GCA_022741625.1 Prevotella sp.
GAGCGTCAGAACATTGATTATATCATCCAGCCGGTTGGCAACGACCGTCTGAATCTCTTCTTTGGTAAGAAGGAATGCCTGGATGCTATCCGCATGATAGTCACCAAACCATTATGCCAGCTTACGCCGGAAGAGGATTTTATCCTGGGTGCCATGCTGGGATATGACATTTGTGCTCAATGTGAACGCTATTGTGAGCGAAAGAAGAAAGTCTGCTAGATTTCTTTCATCTTCGAATATTTTAATGTTAACAAAGAAAGAGCGTGATAGCCTCATTTGGCGACCACGCTCTTTTCATGTATAAGACAATTTTTCGGAATAGTTCCTCTTTCTTATTTCTTCATCATTTCCTCTACGGCTCTGATAAGCTGGGTATCATGACCGGTGATGTAATCCTCTGGAGAATTATATACCTCAATGTCTGGATAGAGGGTGGTGTTCTCGCCGAAGGTGCCACGCATGTCACGGCAACCTACCTGAGGAATACCGAATACCAGGCTGCGGTCCATCAATGTCTCCCACCATACGGCAGTCATTGTTCCAGCCACTGGTGCACCAATCAGCTTACCGATGCCCAACTCCTTATATACCCATGGGAAACCATGACCGTTGCTGTAGTCGTCCTCGCAGATCAGAACGCAGGATGGCTTGGTCCACTTGTTGAATGGATCCTTGCCCACTACCTTGCCGTGAGGCACAAATTCCTGATACTGCTTGCCGCTGAGCAGGGTGCAGAGGTCATCGTGCAACCAGCCACCACCATTGTGGCGCTCATCCACGATTACGGCATCCTTGTTGCGGTTCTTGTCGCTCAAGAGTTCGCTATATACGGTGCGGAAGCTCTCGCTGTCCATTGCCTTTACGTGAACATAGGCTATTCTGCCCTTTGAAACACTATCCACGATGGCACGGTTTCTATCCACCCAGCGCTTGTAGAGAAGCTCCTGCTGATCACCCTGTGAAATTGCCTTGATGGTGAGGTCGAAAGTCTTGCCCTTGTTGTTCTTGATGGTGAGACGTACATTCTTGCCAGCCTTTCCATCGAGCAATGCGTTGTAATCCTTACCCGCCTTGATAGCCTCTCCATCAATCTTCTCAATGATGCAGCCGGCAGTAACCTCGTTCTTCTTCACGGCGAACGGACCACGCTTGATGACTTCCTGAATCTTCAAGCCGTCACCCTCGTAGTTCGGATCAAAGAAGGCACCGAGAGCTGCGGTAGAAAGAGAAGCGCCGCCAGCATAATAACGGCAACCGGTATGGCTGGCATTCAGCTCACCCAGCATCTCGCTCAACATCTCAGCGAAGTCGAAGTTGTTATTAATATAAGGTAAGAACTTCTCATACACCTTGCGATAGTATGCCCAATCCACACCCTGCATGTTAGGATCGTAGAACTTGTCGTCCACCTGGCGCCATACATGGTCAAAGAGGTACTGGCGCTCTTCGGCTGGCTTGTAGTTGAACAGAGCCTCGAAGGCGATGTTCTTGGTAGCTCTGCTGCTCAGGTCTATCTTCTTGATGCTGCTGCCGTTGCAGAGGAAGAGGTTCTTGATGTCCTTGTCAGCAACGAAGCCGCCGCCACCAATGCCCTTCATCATCAGGGTGGTGCTGCCTTCCTTCAGGTCGTGGCACCAGAGGTCGTAGCCACCTTCGAAGGCAGCCTGGTAATATATCTTCTCGCCCTTGGTGTCGAGGATGGCATCACCCATGTTGGATGAGTTGACGGTGAGACGGACGATGCGGTCGCGGCAGTTGTCGAAGTCTAGCTCCAGCGGCTTCACCTTATCCACCTCTATCTTGCCGGTCTTCTCCTCCTTCTTCTTCTTTTCTTCCTTCTTCTTCTCCTCCTTCTCGTCGGCATTCTTCTCCTTCAGGTCCTTGGTAGCCTCGGCAAGTTCCAGATCCTCCTTGCTCATGCGGAAGCGGTCGTAGGCATCGAGGTCGAAGAACATGAGATAGGCATCGTTTTCTGCTCCCCATGAACCATGACTGCGATATCCGGCACGGTCGCTCTCGAAGAGCATCGCCTTTCCGCCGAGCACCCATCTTCCGTTGCCATCGCTGTAGCCGCTGTCGGTTACGTTATGCACCTCCTTGCCATCGGCCTTCACAACGGCTATGTCGGTGTTGTTCCAGCCGCCGGTGCCTATGTAGCTGCACATAATCCACTTGCTGTCTGGGCTCCACTCAAACCAGATGTCGCCATCGGCATACGAGAAATTGTACTTGCCGTCGAGCACGGTGCGCACTTCCTTCGACTTCAGATTGATGATGCGAAGGGCGGCACGGTCTTCATAGAAAGCCACTTCCTTGCCATCCGGACTAAAGGCTGGATACTGCGAAGTGATATTGGTCTTGGTGAGCTGCTCCTCTTCTATCTCAGAGCAGTAAGTAAAGTTCTTTTCCTTCTCGTTCTTAATCTTAGCTTGGAAAATCTGCCATACACCATTGCGCTCAGAAGCATAGACCAGACTTCTGCCATCAGGAGCAAAGCTCAGATTGCGCTCCTGCTGAGGAGTATCGGTGATTCGCTTGGTTGTCTTGTATTCTGTAGAGGTAACATATACATCGCCGTGCATCACGAAAGCCACCTCCTTGGCATCTGGAGAAAGTGCAATCTCGGTAGCGCCCCAAGACTGCACCTTGCGGATGAGGCTTGGTTCATCGTTGTCTGTAGTAATGGAGATGTTGACCTTCTGAGGCTGTCCGCCTTCCTTTACGGTATAGATTTCGCCATCGAAGCCATAGCAGAGCAGGCCGCTATCAGAAGAGGTGAGGAATCGGATAGGATTCTTCTTTTCGTGGGTTATCTGGGTATCCTTTCCGCTGGCGATGTTGCGGCGATATACATTGAAGGAACCATCCTGCTCGCTCAGATAATAGAAGCTCTGGTTATCGGCTGCCCATACCGGGTTGCGGTCTTCGCCCTTGAAGGTGGTGAGCTTCTGATATTTTCCGTTGTCGAGCATCCAGATGTCTCGGGTGATAGGGGAGGTGTGGTGCTTGCGCCATGCATCCTCGTAACCCTTCTTGTCGTGATAGAGCACCTGACCGTTCTTGTTGATGGTGATGTTCTCCATAGGAAGAACAGAATACAACTTAGGACGACCGCCTTCAGTGCTTACCTCGTAAACCTGTGAGAATTCATTGGCAGCAAAGAGATTGCTCTGGGCTGTAGGCATGATGTTGGCAGAGAAGAGCACATGGTCGTTGTCCTTGAAGGCGATTGGAGTCTCCTTGCCGCTGTGAGTGGTGAGTCGGGTTGGCGCACCGCCCTTGGCAGAGATGACGTAAACATCCAGGCTGCCTTCTCGGTTGGAAGTAAAGGCAATCTTCTTGCCGTCAGGGCTCCAGATAGGCTGGGAGTCGTAAGCAGCATGGGTCGTCAACTGGCGTGCCTCGCCACCATTGGCTGGAACGCAATAGAGATCGCCCTTATAGGCAAAGGCGATGGTAGAGCCATCCGGTGAGATGGCAGGGTAGCGCATCCACAGCGGACCCTGCTGGGCCTGGGATGCCAGAGATGCTGCCAGAAGAGCAGCACTAAGAATTAGTTTCTTCATTATTATAAAGTTTCTGTTTGATTTATGTTGCAAAGTTACGGCTTTTATGTGAAACTACCAAACTAAACTCCGTAAAACCACGAAAAGACTACTCATTTATTAGGATATGGGAATCTGAGCCTATCAATCTGATACCAACTTCTAAGTATAAAAAATGTGAAAATAGCAATTTCTCGGTATTGTGCAATTTCTAAATAACCCCTACCTTTGCAGCCTGAAAAAGGAATAGATATGAAAAAAGGATTAGGAAAAATTAGAAAGATTAAAAAGAAACACATCTTCCTGGCCTTAGTGGCCGTGATCGTTCTGGGAGGTTTGGCGAAGGCTTACTCTGCCTGGGTGGGTACTACCCGCATCGCTTTCCTCAACTATCAGGCTATTGCGCTGGGACAGATTTCGCATGCCAACGACAATGCGATGATTAAACTGAGTGAGATCACAACCGATGATTTCGATCATCTGGATGATTACGATATGATTATCGTGAATGGTATGGGTCTCCGAATCGACGAGAACCAGCGCAAGCAGTTGGAAGAGGCTTCCTACAAGGTGCC
>JAIINY010000274.1:0-4116 GCA_022741625.1 Prevotella sp.
CGGTCGAGCATGTGAGTCTTGATGCCCACCTCGTTGAATGGCTTACAGAATGCACGAACTGCATCATTAGGATTCTCGCCAGCGAGGAGGTTAACCTGCTCGAAAGCACCACCATTGGTCTCTACACGGCTAAAGCAACCCATTTCAATGATAACTGGGGCAATCTTAGCCAACTGATCCTTACGTGGCTGGAACTTACCAGAACTCTGCCACATGTCTCGGTAAACGAGACTGAACTGAATTTTCTTCTTCATTCTTATTATTAAATTTTTTATTTCCTAAATTTATATATAAAATAATGTGTATCTCCTGCCCCGAGCCTCATTACAAGCCAAGGCATTCTATACCAAGGTGCAAAATTAGACAAAAAATTCGAGAAATCAGTCATTTCCCACAATTTATTATGGTTTCGGCACTGAAATTATTAATTATTAACTGAACTCTCACAAGTGTGTACGCCATACGCACAGAAGAGGCAGAAGCTCCCAGCTCAGGGCATCACCCTGGGTTACAACGGGCTCAAACCATACGCCCTGAAAGGGCAAAAGCTTTCCCTAAACACAAACTTTTAAAGCAAAAACAACAAAAAAAGGCCGTAAAATTTTGTATTGTCTGCTTTTCTCAGTATCTTTGCATCCGTTTTTGAAATTTAGATCAATCAATAGGATAATACAAAAAAAAACAGATATGACAAATAATACGAACAAACACACCTTGCCAATCTGGACAGAGGTGGAATACACAGCATTATGTAAGAACCCGTATCTATCTATTCCTTTCTTCATCCCAAAGGAATCGAAGGTTTTCCTTTGCAAGGAAGACGGAAGCAGAGAGGAACAGAGAATGATCTTCCTGGTCTTCAAATCTACTGCTGCCGCAGAAGAAGACGAATGGGAAGATGACCCAATGCCGGGAGAAATGTGGGTAAAACCTCTGGAAGATGATGATACAGAGGTATATGAACCTGCCAAGGTCATCTATCTGGGACAGGACATCGATGATTTCATCCAGGTGACCAGCGAGGACGAAAACACCATCACTTTTGATATCTACTGGCGCCATGGCGACGTGAAGGTAGAAAAGGCGGAGAAGACCGACGATGGCTTCGTCTGCAAGAAGGAGGACTTCGGTGACGAAGGTTTGCGCCTCACTCTGATTCCGGAAGAGGGAAATCCCTTCTCTCTCAATATTCAGATTCCATACATCGGCTTCTCGCTCTACGACAGTGAGGGTAACAAGGTACACAATGAACTGGAGGTGGCTCACGACAAGGTAGATGAGTATAGCTACGAATTTGTAGGTGATGACAACAACGACCGCTTCACCTTGCAGTTGGACGACAACAAACTGGTTTATATCTGCGTGCTCCGTCATGAGGATGCCCAGCTGGTGGTTCGCGACCAGCGCCAGCGCCTTGCCGTAGTAGATCAGATTCCGTCTGAGGGAAAATTGAGTGAGCTGATGATGAATGCCCATTCTGCCCTGATCAAGAACAAGAACTACCGCTGGCGCATCAACATTGCCGGCAGCAGCATCGCCCACGAGGTGGAACTGGAGATTACCCCAGAAAGTCTCGTTGCCTTCATCAAGGAGCAGATGGCAAAGGGCATCGACATCGATACCCTGGGACAGAGCCTCATTGCCATGGAGCAGAAGTATGCCTTCCAGTGGTTCTGGCTGAAGGACAGCGACTGGAGCCATGATGATCCGATGTTCGACATGTTCATGAACCAACTTGTAGCTTTCTCGTATGTAAGCCAGAAACCTATCCAGGGCGACCAGTTGCAGGCTCGCAACAACAAGCGCAAGATCAAGCGTTGCGCCAAGCTCATCAAGGCTCACCTGAAGGGTGAGATCAGCCTTTGGGATGAGGATGAGGAGCAGCGCAAGGAGATACTCCATCTCTTCAGCACCTTCCACAGTCCTTTCGTAGAGATTCTGGAGTCATTGAAGGATGAAGAAACTGAAGAAGAAGCATAAAATATAATGAGAGAGGGTGCGTCATAAGTCCATGACGCACCCTCTTCTTCTTATAGCTTAAAATTGTTGTTTTTACCTGAAAATAAAGACATTTTATTCCGCATTATTTTGCATATACCATTTTTTTTCGTAACTTTGCCAAAAATTCAATAAAAGCAACAACATGAAATACCCTATAGGAATACAAGACTTTGAAAAAATCAGAAATGACGGTTATGTCTATCTTGACAAGACAGACTTGATTTATGATTTAGTACACAATGGGCATATATACTTTCTGAGTCGTCCAAGACGATTCGGAAAGTCATTGTTGATTTCTACCCTGGAATGCTACTTCCAAGGAAAGAAAGAACTGTTTAAAGGACTTGCCATCGATTCATTAGAAAAAGAATGGAAGCAATACCCTGTTTTCCATATAGATTTCAACGGCAAGGATTTCACACAAGCAGGCGAATTGGAAAAGACTTTGCTGACTTTTGTTGAAAACCAAGAATTGATTTACGGAAGAGACCCATTAGCCACCACCTTGGGAGACCGTTTCATGGCTGTATTGAGAATTGCCCACGAAAAGACAGGACTGGGTGCCGTAGTCTTGATTGATGAATATGACAAGCCTTTACTGGATGTTTTGGACACAGGGTTAAAGACCTTCGATTCTGAAGGCAACGAGCGATTACTGGAAGATAGACACCATGAAATCATGAAAGGATTCTATAGTGTTTTCAAGGCAGCTGACAGAGATTTGAAATTCGTGTTATTAACAGGTGTTACCAAGTTCTCGCAAGTAAGCGTATTCAGCGGTTTCAACCAACCTGACGACATCAGTATGGACGACCGCTACGAGGCACTTTGCGGAATCACAGAGGAAGAATTATACTCAACCTTCGATGAACAAATCAAGGCAATGTCCGTAAGATATAAAGTATCTGAGGATGAGATGAAACATCGACTCAAGCGCAAGTATGACGGTTATCATTTCAGCCCAAGCATGCTCGACATCTACAACCCGTTCAGCATCTTGAACTCACTGAGCAAGAAAATCCTGAGTGATTTCTGGTTCCGTACAGGTTCGCCTACTTATCTGGTCCGCTTATTAGCTCACTTCGACGAAAATCTCAATGAACTGACAGGAAAATACTATCCTACCAGCAGTTTTATAGATTACAAGGCTGATACCGAGGCTCCCCTACCGATGATCTATCAGAGTGGTTATCTCACCATTAAGGATTGGAATATGGATACCGATTCCTATCTCTTGAATTTTCCAAACGACGAGGTAAAAGCAGGTTTCGTAACCATGGTGGCAGCCAATTATCTGAAACCCAAGGAGTCACCAGATGCATGGGTTATAGAGGTAGTAAGCACTATGAAGACGGGAGATTGCGACAAATTGGAGAAGCTACTCACATCCTTCTTCGCCAGCATACCCTATAGCCAACGACGCAAAGATGACGAGCGGGAAAAAGAACGATACTTCCAATATACCTTCTATCTGGTGATTCGCATGATAAGCTGCTTTACCGTCCTAATAGAAAAGGAGCAAAGTGAAGGACGAGTTGATTGCATTGTTGAGACCCCAATGTTTGTTTACATCTTCGAATTTAAGCGTGATGGTTCAGCTTCTGAAGCTTTGAAGCAAATTGAGGAAAAAGGATATGCCCGTGAGTATGCTACAGATAACAGAACGATTTACCAGATTGGCTGCAACTTTTCGTCTAAGACGGGAACGATTGACGATTGGAAGTCAAAAGCATCGTCCAACTCTCTCACCTGATAATGATGTAAATATAGTTCGATATTCATCTCTATCTTCTCAAACGCCCGAAAAATGGGAATTGCAAAGATGTGATATTTTCCCTTAAGGATTTTTATTTTTTTCCTTAAGGGAAAATTTATTTTTCCTTAAGGGTTTTTATTTTTATCCTTAAAGGCTTTTTTCCTTCACCCTCATACTGTTAAGATAATTTAAGCACAGACAAGTTATGTACAACGTCAGAAAGATGGCTATACGTTGGCTTTAAATAGCAGTATAAGATTAAAAAAGAGGGTGTGTCATAAGTCTATGGCGCACCCTTTTCGTTTTTTCTCCTTTTTCCAGATACGGAACTGAAAAAATTGTTTTTATTTACAACAAAG
>JAIINY010000275.1:0-4086 GCA_022741625.1 Prevotella sp.
CAAGGATGGCAAGTTCAAGCTTCAGAATGTATATTTCGCTGGTATGGATGCCGTTGGTACTGATGCCAACAAGAAGTATGAGGATTATCTCTACGATGCTGCAAAGAAGCAGGATATCGACAAGAATCAGAAGTCATACAGCAACACCTTCTTCTTCTCAGAGCAGAGCAACAAGTATTTTGATTCATGGACCTCATTGGTTGGTGCAGATGGCTATACTCCTATAGCAGGAAGCCCATTGCTCGGTGCCGCAAGTTTCGCCGGCTGGACCGGTTTCGACACCGTAACTTACATCGGAGCCTTCGATGGCAGCAACAACTGGATGAGCGGTTGGACCAACTTCGACCCTCAGAATGCGAAGTACTAGAAAAAGATTAGTACCGGAATAAGAATTAGAATCGCTAATTTCTATTTTGACTATAAGGTTTTCTTTTATTGGGGCATGGCGCAGTGATTTGCGCCATGCTTTTTTGTTGTCATGGAGGGAAATGAGGTCATTGCATTTTTTGCAACAACCACAAAAGCAGGTACTCTGAAAGAAGAATACCAAAATAGCAGGTGGCTTTCTCCTTATGCCTTCTCCATAAAGTAAAAGAAAAAAGCCCCAAGCAACTATTGCATATTTTGCAACAGTTCAAAAAGTTGAGAAGCATCTTAAAATATTAGTCGTACATTTGCAGAAAAGAACTTTTAAACTTTCAAAATATGGCAAGACCAATTAAAGAAACCTCAATTCTTTGTGGCGAAGATGCTAAAAGATTTGAGGAAAGAATGAAGAATGTTCAGAAGAAAACACCTGAACAAAGAAAGATAAGACTAGAGCATTACCATATGCGAGCAAACTCAGATCGGGCTCGATGCCCTATCTGAGTTTTTTGTACGCTGGTGGCATAAACCATCGCGTTCTTTCTTAGCGTTGCAAAAGTACGTGATTATTTTCACATACCCAAATTTTTCCTCACTTTTTAACAGGTAATCCTATAAAATTTGGAATCTGTCCGCGAGATGGCTATCCATCTCGCCTTCAAGGGCAGCATTGAGGAAATCCTCTAATACACGATGAAAGGCACCATCCTTGCCAAACAAGGTTTTGCCACTCTTAAACTGATCTTTGGCATCTGCCAACATTTTTGAGCAGTTTTTCGGCTCAGGAGAGGTTATACATCCACGGATATTCTCCTGAGGCAGGAATATCTGTATTGACATTGATTATATTCAAGTAAGCTAGCCTCTTTGTACAAGAGGCTAGCTTACTATAGTTATTCCTCTTCAATTATCCAATCCTCAATATTTCCCTGGGTAGAATCAAAGTTGATGCCCACTTTCACAATTGGTTTGCCACAAAGCGCAAAGCGCTGGGCATAGTTCTTGAGGTTGATTTGCTGCAAAGCCGTCTGGGCATCCCTGTTCAGCTTCAGCTCTATGATATAGAGACGGATGTCGGTCAACAGCACGATATCTACTCTTCCATTGGGAGTGTGCACTTCTACATCTACCACATAGCCAGTCAAAAGCGAGAAGATGATAAACAGCATCTGCTGGTAATGACCTTTATGGTTGGTGACATTGCAATATGGCACAGTTCCCAGAAAGGTCTGGAGCAGCTGTAATGCTCCGTCCATATCATCCTGACGGATAAGCACAGACATCTGAGCGATGGTGACATCTCCATTCTGGGCAAACATTCCTTCCAGATAGTTAGGAAGAAAACTCTCGAACAATCCTACTTTGATTTCCTTGTTCGGCAAATCAAGAGTATAGAGCTTGCTGGTCTTGTCATAATCTTTGATGGTAAGATAGCCACTTTGGTATAGCAAAGGGGTTATGGCCGTCAGGTTCTCTGTCGGGGCATCAAAGGCTGATGATTTGGCATACATCTTTCCAAGAGTTGCCGGCAAGACATGAAACTTCCGCATCATGTTAATCAAGTAGGTTGGAGTGCCGGAAGCGAACCAGTATGAACCGAAATCCTGATTGGCAAAGCAGTTGAGCAGACTGAACGGATTGAATATATCTGACGATTGGGCAGAGAAATGATAACCATCGTAGTTCATTTTCAGTTCTTCGATGGCAGTTTCTCTTGTGGAGCCTAGCGATTTTGCCAATTCATCAATGTCGTCCGACATCTGAGTGAGCAGCTCCTCCTTGGTGATTCCACATATTCCCGAATATTCCCTGTTCATCGAAATATTGGTGATATTATTCAGCTCGCTGAAGATGCTGAGTTGCGAAAACTTGGTGATACCGGTGAGGAAGACAAAGCGGAGATATGGGTCGCAATCCTTCAATGGACTATAGAAATTACGCATGATATTGCGAAGATCCTTGAGATTGTCATCCTCGTGTGCTACATCAAGAAGAGGAGCATCGTATTCATCGATGAGCACGACCACCTTCTTTCCCGTCCGTCTGTACACATTCATAATCAGGTTTGCCAATCTCACATTCGGATCAACAGCATCATTTTCTATACCAAACTTCTTTTCATTCAAGCCGATGATATAGAGCAGGTATCTTTCCAGTTGCTCCTTCTCCATGTGTTTGCCCATAGCCATACTGAAATGGAGCACAGGATATTCTGTCCAATCCTGCTCCAGCTTTTCAATGGCAAGTCCCTTAAAGAGTTCTTTCTTTCCTTCGAAATAACTCTGTAAAGTAGATACAAGCAAAGACTTTCCGAAACGGCGTGGTCGTCCCAGAAATATATAGTTGCTGTCAGAATGTGTCATGCGGTAAACATATTCTGTCTTGTCGATATAGAGCCGGTCTTCCGTGCGAATCTTATCGAAGGTTTGTATTCCTATAGGATATCTTTTTTTTGCCATAATTCTACGCTTGATGATATTACAACTGCTTATCTTGCATAAAGCCACTGCAAAGATACGAAGTTTTTTTGGAAACTCTATTAAAAAAGAAGAAATATTGGGTTATCATTTTCAATAATAACTCTCGGGAAGATATTTATCTCATTTTTTCCAAAACAAAAAAGAACTTGAAGAAGATATTTCATATTTTGCCTACATGTTTCAATAAGATGCATATCTATCTTCAAACGTTGATGTCCTGAAACAAGACATCAACCTTCATCTGTCTTAATCCATGAACTTAATCATGTCCTGGCGTCTTGGCTTTGCCTCCGGCGATTCGTCAGGATAACCCAGGGCGATGCAGTAGATCAGTTTGTAACCCTTGGAGAATGCCATACGATCGAGGTAAGGCTTGGCAGATGGCGAATCCAATATCCAACGGGCAGAACTGCCCAGGCAGCAGGAACCGATGCCCTTTGCCCATGCTGCAAGAATGATGTTCTCGCCAAGCAAACCGCAATCAATCTGTGCCATATCATAAGTAGTATCGTAGGCGATGCAAACCACGCATGGAGCATTCACGAAGATGTTCTTGAAGCCCTTGCGCTCTGCTATCTTAGGATTATCCTTTACCACGGCTTGGGTTATCGAATCGATGAGTGCAGGAGAATCTATCACTCTGATTTCGTACGACTGCAGATTCTGCCCGTTTGGCGCATGAATACCGCATTTCAGAATCTCGTTCAGGGTATCGCGGCTGATGACGGAATCCTTGTAAGCACGGATGCTTCTGCGACTCATCATCAAATCGGTTACCACACTTGCAGAGTCAACGCTGGTCATTGCCTCCGGCTGTCTGTTCTTGTTGCAGGCAGTCAACATCAGTGCAGCTGCCAAACCTAAAAAAATCTTCTTCATATGATTCATGATTAAACTTATATTCCTATTAGTCTATGCCCATGTAGCGCTATTAGTATTTATCCACGTAGCGTTATTAGTATATACCATGCAAAGATAGCAACAAATACTGGTATCCAAGAAGATACGTTATGCTTTTTAAGAGTTTTTATCGGTCTCTCTGCCATTCTTTTAACAAGTATATATCATAGTCAAACATTTTCCACCTATTTTGCTAGAATTTTCCAAAAACTTCGTATCTTTGCAATGGCTTTATGCAAGATAAGCTGTTTATAAAATCATCAAACGTAGAATTATGGAAAGAAAAAGTTATTCTATAGATATAAATCGCATTGCACAATATGCCATGTATGCATATTGC
>JAIINY010000276.1:0-4061 GCA_022741625.1 Prevotella sp.
GGTATCTTCGAAAGACTGGTTCCGGATGGCGACCCAAGATACCTGCACCAGGATGAAGGACCGACGGATATGTCGGCGCATGCCAAATCGAGCATGGTAGGTGTATCGCTCACCATTCCTATTACCAATGGCAGATTGAACCTTGGTACATGGCAGGGGATTTACCTCTGTGAATTCAGAGAGGGAGGCGGAAGCCGACACCTCATCGCAACGATTATCGGGGAATAAATAACCGTTGCGACGAATCGAAGACGCCTCTATTTCCGGAATGAATCGAAGGCGTCTTTATCTATTTCACGGAAAAGGCCAAAGTATCTCTTGCATACCCAGACGATACCTACTACCATTGCTATGACGAGGATTCCTCTTAAAAATCCACTTAATATCTTTGGCATACAATCCCAAATCGGCAGGAGATGCATCGCAAAACCTAAAACCGCCGTCAATACCAACACACCGATAGTCAAGAGTTTCTCATTTTTGATAGCTGGCTCAGGATCCTCTACTTCTACCAGGTTTCTCAACTGGTATATCTTATAAAAAAAGAATACACCGTTCAGACATAAAAGAACACAGCAAACGATCACTCCACCCACAAATACAGGCTCACTTCCGATAAAATCCATACAACTAATCCATAACCAGAAGAGGGCTGACCATAAAGCTGCATAGCGACCCAACAGGGACAGGTAATATACCTGTCGGGCATTGACAATCTTGACAAGAGGAAAGTCATTGGCCTTTGGATGATAGCTGTGAAGCAAACAAGCAATAGGGAAAAAAGTACCCATTCCAGCCAACAGAAGAAGATAAGGCAAATCATCAGATGTGGCATGAATGATGTTTCTGATGGTGAGCAGCCATATGGCAAGAACCAGGATTCCTACAATAAATTCAAAGACCCTGGCACTTGTAGAACGATAGATCTTGACTTGCGCAAAGATGCCAGCCCGCTCTTCCTTATCGCCATTTTTGAATAAATCAAGCACAAAACTAAATATTTTATTCTTCATCTTTCTTTTCCCCTCCTATTTGATTTGAATCGACTTCTTCCTTCGTTTTCTTTGATGCAGCCTTCTTTTTCTTAGGCAGTCTACCAGCCTTGCGCAGCGCTTCAGCGATAATCCATTGCAGCTGACCGTTGGTTGAGCGGAATTCATCCTCCGCCCACGCTTCAATGGCACCCATCGTTTCTGAATCAATGCGCAATATAAAACTCTTCGTATTTGTTTCTTTTTTAGCCATACTTTTTTAATGATTCAATGTTCCCGTATTTACTACAGGCTGGGCAGTATCATCGCCACAGAGCACTACGAGCAGATTGCTGACCATAGCAGCCTTCTTGTCGTCATCAAGCTCTACCACATCTTCATCGCTCAACTTCTGCAATGCCATCTTCACCATCGACACGGCACCCTCTACTATCTTCTCTCTAGCAGAAATAATGGCTGAAGCCTGCTGGCGACGAAGCATTACGGCTGCAATCTCCGGAGCATAAGCCAGATAGTTGATGCGAGCCTCTACTACCTCGATACCTGCCATTGCCAATCGCTCATCGATGCGAGCCTCCAACTCCTTATTAATCTCATCACTTCCATCTCGAAGCGTAATCTGATTCGCCTTTCCACCCTCGTCATCATCGTAGGCATACTGTCCAGCTACCTGTCGGAGAGCGGCATCTGCCTGAATCTGGACAAAGCGGCCCAGCATGTTCATGATCTGTGCAGCAGAAGCACCGATGCCAGCCTGCCCCGTAGAACCCTCTGCCATCGTCTGGGTATCAATCTCAAAGATAGCCTTGTAGGTATCCTTCAGTTTCCATACCAGCACCATACCAATCATAATCGGATTACCCGTCTTGTCATTCACCTTGATAGGTTCGGCGTCGAGGTTGCGCACACGAAGCGAAAGCTTCTTCTGACTGATAAACGGATTCAGCCAATAGTAACCCGGCTCAGTAAAAGTGCCACGATATTTACCGAAGAAAAGCAATACGCGAGCCTGACCCGGCTCTACCAGAATGAAACCGCAGACGCAGATGATGCTCAGGATGAGAAGCAGTACGCCACAAACGCCACAGACATTTGCCAGCCAGCCTTCTTGCGAAACGCAGGCAAATATAAACAAGCCAACTCCAGCCAGGAAGCCGATGATGTTTAATACTAACATCAGGATGCCATTCAAGGTCTTTCCCTGATACGTAAATTCCTTATTCTCCATAATCTTACTCTATTTATTACGTTATTGATGTTGATATCATTTTGATATCGCAAATATACGATATTAAAATGATATCACAAGGGCAGAAGATAAAGATTTCAAATACTTTAACGTAAAAAGGTCGTCGGGACGATACCCAACGACCTTTTCTCAGATTTTCATCTATTTATATATAGAAAACAGTTTCTATCTTCATATAGAGATAGATTCTGTCTTCTATCGAAATATTATTCTATCACTTCCATTTCTTCCTCTTCTATTTCCTCCTTAATCTCCTTCTCTTTCTTTCCAAACTCAGGATCTATCTTCAGGAAAGCGGTAACCAGGAAGGTGATGGCGCAGCATGCCATCACGATAATGAAGAACAAGCGATAGCCTACCATATCTTTCAGATATCCCGATACCATACCTGGCAACATCAAACCTAAATAAGAGATACCAGTACAGATGGAATAATGAGATGTCTTGAACTTGCCCTGGCTATAGAACAGCATATAAAGGGTAAGAACCGTGAAGCCCAAACCATAACCGAACTGCTCGATAAAGAGACAGCTCGAAACCACGATGATGTCGCTATTGAGTGAGTAACTCAAATAGATGTAAACCACATCAGGCAGGGTAATGGCACAAACCATCGGCCAAAGCCATTTCTTCATACCATCGCGGCTCACCAGAATACCGCCGATGATGCCACCCAGCAGCAAACCGATCAGTCCCACCGTACCATTGGCAAAGCCATATTCCTGCGGAGACAATCCCAGTCCGCCCTGCGAATTAGGACGAAGAATGAAGGTTTTGGTCATCGTATTCAAGAGTGCTTCCGGGAAACGATAAAGCAGGAGGAAGAGCATCACACAGATGGTTTCTCCCAACCCGAATTTCACAAAGAAGGTGCGGAACATATTCTTCAGTTCGTGCGCCACTTCGCCCACCGTTCTATCGGTCTGCACATCCTCCTTCGGACGCGGCATGAACCGGCTGTGATAGAGCCACAATCCGATGAAGATACCTGCCAATCCGTAGAAGATAAGCGCCCATGAGAAGCGAATCTGGTTACGGAACAGCACCTGGAGAACACCAGCCAGCATCACCAGGAATCCATTCACGAAGATGATGGCAAGGCGATAGAAGGTATTTCTCAAACCCACGAACTTGGTCTGCGTATGCTCATCCAACTCTATCATATAGAAACCATCCGCCGAAATATCGTGGGTGGCACTACAGAAGGCGATGAGGAAGAAGAAACACATCGTTGCCTGGAACCAGAAGGAAGTAGGCAGCGAAAAGGCGATTCCGGCAAGAGCTGCTCCGATGAGCGCCTGCATCGTCAATACCCACCAGCGCTTGGTCTTCAGCAGGTCGATGAAAGGACTCCACAAGGGTTTGATAACCCAAGGCAGGGCGAGCCATCCGGTATAGAGACCCACCTCAGCATCGGTCAAGCCCAACTGCATATACATTACCACAGAGAGGGCTGTCACGATGACGTTAGGCAGTCCTTCCGCAAAGTAGAGTGTCGGAATCCAAGCCCATGGATTCCGACTATTTTTCAATGTTCCCATTCTACAGCTTTATTTATAGAGTTTCTTGATTTCTGCACCCTGATAGTAGTGCAGGAGGATAGCATCATAGAGATACCCCTCCTCGCCCATCATCGCAGCACCAATCTGACAGAGACCTACTCCATGGCCCCATCCTGCACCGATGAGTTCGAAACACTGAGGTACTCCCTGCTCATCTTCATCCTGTTTATCTACCACAAAAGCAGAACTTAAAAGATGAGAATCGCTGAGCGCACGTCGGATTTCGAGTTCCTTACCGATGGTAAAGGTCTTCTCGGT